>JBKCTS010000187.1:0-9799 GCA_046318695.1 Acidovorax sp. | reverse complement strand
GAGACCGATGATCAGAACCGGCCTCGCAACACCCCAGTTGGAGCGCCCGGCCGCCGCCATCACCACAAGTTCTGAGCCGCCTTGCATGTCCTCAAGCACGCGGCATGCGGCGATCAGCCCCTCCTTGAAGCGAGTCCAGTCCAGCGAACCTTCGATCTTTGCGAGCAGCAGCGCGCCCGCCACGCCCAGTGCCGCCGACTCTGTGGCGGTGGCAATGCCGCTGTAGATCGCCCCCAGCACCAGCACGATCAGCGAGACGACGGGAATCAGGTGGCGCGATGCATACAGCTTTTGGGCAAAGCTCAGGCGGGCATCTGGTGCCGGCACCTTGTCTTTGTTGAGCAGCGCCCAGACGATGATGTAGCCGCTGAAAAACGCAGCCAGCATGAGCCCCGGAATCACGCCCGCCAGGAACAGTTTCGATATCGACACGTTGGCCGCCACACCATAGACGATCATGATGATCGACGGAGGGATGAGAAGGCCGAGCGTGCCGGCGCCCGCCAAGGTGCCCACCGAAATGTCCTCCGGATAGCCACGTCGCTTGAGCTCGGGCAGGGTAATCTTTCCAATAGTGGCGCAGGTCGCAGCCGATGAACCGGAGATGGCAGCAAAGATCGTGCAACCGACCACGTTGACGTTCAGCAAGCGCCCAGGCAGGCGATCAAGCCACGGGGCCAGCCCCTTGAACATGCTGCTCGACAGCTTGCTGCGAAACAGGATTTCTCCCATCCACAGAAAGAGCGGCAGCGCCGTGAGCGTCCAGCTGGAAGATGCGCCCCAGATGGTCAACATCATGCTGTCGCCCACAGGCCGATTGGTCAGGAATTCCATCGCGACCAAAGCCACACCAACCAGAGACAAACCAATCCACAACCCTGATCCCAGCACTGCAAAGAGCAGCACGATCAGGCCAAAGGCAATAATGACATCCACGGTTTTTCTCCAGCTGGGGTTATTCAGAGCGGGCCGATTCAGACACGGCCATGAAGGTTTTGCCCTGCAGCCGAAGAATGATGGCGTGCGCAAAGGCGAGTGCGAATCCAATGCAGCCCAACGCCATGCTGATCTGCGGGATCCACAGTGGGGTTGCATCCGCCGAAGCCGAGACGTCGTGCGTGATGTAGGAAATCCACACAGACCGCACTCCATACGACGCCATGTACAGCGACAACGCCAAAGCGGCCACCAGACAAAACCATTCGAAACCCGAGCGAATGTGTTCAGGCAGACGCTCAAGCACCAGCGTCACGCGGATATGGTCGCCGTTTTGCAGCGTGCCAGGCAGCGCAAGAAACAGGGCGCCTGCAATGGCGTACCCGGCGTAGGCATCCAGGCCGGGGATGTTCAGGTGCACCACTTCACGGGCAAAGACACCCAGCACGACTGAACCGAACGCAGTCAGCATGGAAATGCACGACAGCAGCATGAGCAGTCTGTAAAAATTGTGGACGAGCTTTTCCATGGCGTACTCCAGTGACGCGTTTCGTTGATGAAAGAAAGGGGTGGCATGGCGGCCGCGTTGGGGGGGTGGCGCCGAGCCCCCCCCCGCGCCACCCCCGCGCAGCCGGTCGCACAGCGCGGCCGGAGATTTCAGTTACTTCTTGCGGTAGGCGTCAATAATGGCCTGACCTTCAGAACCCGCCAATTTGATCCATTCAGCCGTCATGATTTCGCCAATCGAGATGAGCTCTTTCTTGATGCTGTCGCTGGGCTCGGCCACTGTCATACCCTTGGAAGCCAGTTCCTTGATGTATTCCTTGTCCAGACGCTCACTGGTTGCCCAGCCACGCTCCTCGGCCGCGGCTGCGGCCTTGAGCACTGCGTCCTGCAAAGGCTTTTCCAGTGCATCAAACGCTTTTTGGTTCACGACCGTGGCATTGCGCGGCAGCCAGGCGCTCACTGGGTAGAAATACTTCACCTGCTCATGCAGTTTCGACTCCACCCCACTGGCACTGGAGGTCAAAAAGTTCTGCACCGTGTTGGTGGCCAATGCCTGACCCAGTTCGGTCAGTTGGATCGTCACCGGCTGGGCCTTCAGAAGCTGGGCAATGCGTGTGGTGGCGGGGTTGTAGGCCCGCATTTTGGTGCCCGCAAAATCCGCTGGCGTACTCACAGGCTTGAGCGAATACAGCGACTGACCCGGCCAAGGCACAGAAAAAAGAACCTTGATGCCCTGCGATGCAAGCAGCTTGTCTTGGGCTGGTTTGGCGGCTTGGTACAGCCTCTTGGATTCCGCATAGCTGGTTGCCAAGAATGGAATGGAGTCCACACCAAAGAGCGGGTTTTCGTTGGTAGCCCCCGAAAGAATGAACTCGGCCGAAGGCACTTGCCCCGTTTGCACCGCACGCTTGATCTCGTTGGCTTTGTAGAGCGAGCCGGCCGGGTGCAGCGTGATCTTGAGCTTGCCGCCCGTGAGCTTGTCCACCTCATCGGCGAATTGCTGAACGTTCACTGTCTGGAAAGTATTCGCACCGTATCCAGTGGGAAGATCCCACTTGACTTGGGCTTGAGCGGCGCAGACGCTCAAAGCCGCCGTGATCAACAACGCATATTTCTTCATGGTTTACTCCTGGTGAAAAGCCGCTTAAAAACTGGCGAGCTGGTGGTTGAAGAGATCGGTGACCAACATGCAGCCCGGCGCGTGCGTGATGCAGAACGCGGGCTGTGCGTCGAGGATGGCGGACTGCGGCGTAACGCCGCATGCCCAGAACACAGGGATTTCGTCCGGAAGAACCTCCACTGCATCGCCATAGTCGGGCCTCGCAAGGTCTGCGATGCCGATGCGGGATGGATCCCCGATGTGCACAGGCGCGCCATGCACATCCGGAAAGCGCGATGTAACCTGTACCGCGCGGATCACGTCAGAGGCCACCATGGGGCGCATGGACACCACCATGGCTCCAGCGAAAGGACCCGCCTTTTCGGTCTGGATGCTGGTGCGGTACATGGCCACGTTCTTGCCCTGGTTGATATGGCGCAGGCTGATACCGGCCTCCTGCAAGGCGGCCTCAAAAGAGAACGAGCAGCCCAGAACAAAGGTCACGAGGTCGGGCCGCCACAGGTCGCTAACGTCTGACACCTCCTGGGCAAGCTCACCGTGGCGCCACACGCGGTACATCGGCAGGTCGCTGCGAATGTCGATCCCGGCGCCCAGCGATGGCAGTGACGTCTGGCCCGGCTCCCCTACGGCCAGCACAGGGCAGGGCTTGGGATTGCGTTGGCAAAAGCGCAAAAAATCACCTGCGAGGACTTCAGGCAAGATGACCACATTGCCCTGCACCCGGTTACGGGCCAGACCGCTGGTGTGCGAAGTCCAAAGCCCCTGGCGCATGACACTGCGCACGTGCTGGGGATCGTCGATGCCCTGCGCTCCGAAGACCGCGATCGCGCTTTGCCGAATTTCCTGCACCTTCTTCTCCGCTCATTTGAAATGCATCACCGCAGTGACGATGGGAGGATTGTGTTGGCGAGTTACAGGTTGTGGCAAATTCAAAAATATTCGCTTACTTCATCGATTTTTTCGCTGCACTACAGAGGGGCAGCCCGAAATCAGTCGGGTCATTTTGGTGCTACTGGTTAACCCTTATTTCGACGAAGAAGACAATGTTTGACCGATGGCTAGGAACAGGCATCCCACGCCGCGCGCGCTCTGGTGGGCACCAACACTTATCGTTCCAGCGAACCACCTACTCACCGGACGCGCCCCACGTTTGGCCCATCGCGACCGGCTCCTGCGATTGCGACACCATGAACGCCTGGGCTGAAGCCACCAGTACGTCCATTCCTAGCGACGATGGGTCTTCGCGGTAGCTCACATGGACCGGAAGCGGCCTAAGCGCAATCTCACTGCCCAGGACGCACAAATCGGGAAACGCAAGCATTCGCTGGACGGCAAGCCGCGGCAGAGTGGCAATGCCGAAGCCACCCTGCACCAGTTGCACCATGGCGGAGATGGATGAGATGGTGTGCACGCAACGGGGTTCGGCCTGCGCCTGGCGCAAAGCGTCCAGCAGAGACACATGCGGCTGCGAGCCCCGCTGAAACGTCAGGATGTCCGCGCCCGCGAAATCGGCAGCCCGATAGCAGGGCTCGCGATGAACTTTTTGATTACCAACGAACACCATCTCCATGGACGTAAAAGACTGGCTGCGGATGCCATCGCCGGAGGCCGGCAGCGCAGCGAACACCACATCCAGTGTGCCGCGGCGAATCTGGTCCATCAACACGGGCGTGGTTTCCACCGTGAGCTCAAGCTCCAGCAGCGAATTTTCCCTGCGAAGCTGCTCTACCCAGGGAATCAGCCAGGAGTGAAGCACCGACTCAATGGCTCCGAGCCGAATCGATAGCTCGACGGGCCCACCTGAGCCCATTTCGACCTTGAGCTGGCGGTGCAGCTCCAGCATGCGCTTGGCGTAGGTCAGAAAGCGGGTGCCAGCCACCGTCAGTCGAAAGTGCTTGTCGCGGCGATCGAGCAGCAGCACGCCCAGCTCATCTTCGAGCGCCGCGATGCGACTGGACATGGCCGACTGCGTGAGAAACAGTTTTTCCGCAGCGCGTGTCACGCTCTTGAGGGAGGCAACCCAGTAAAAGGCCTCGACGAAACGCAAATTCATGGGGATTCCTGGACGCGGCACGGGCAGCCGCACAGACTTGCTCACCGTCACCGCGTCCACATTTTGCCGCCCGGCGGGCATCCTGCAAGGCGTAAGAGCAACCGGCGCGAACCGCCACGCGCAGGATGGGGCCGGGTCGGTGTGGGGGGCAACACCATGGCACGAATGTGGGCAGGCCGCTGGCTCCGTCACGGCGAGCCGTACCTCCAGGCTCTTAGAATCAGACCACCACTGGAGCCTTCGATGAGATACGTCCTGTGGCTGATCAAAGCAGCCATTTTTTTTACGCTGTTCGCGTTTGCGCTGAACAACCAGCAGGATGCCACCGTCCATTTCTTTTTTGGCACGCAATGGCGCGCACCACTGGTGCTGGTGGTGCTGACCGCCTTTGCGGCCGGGCTCATTGTGGGCGTGCTTGGCATGGTGCCGCGCTGGTGGCGCCACCGCGCCGCCGCGCGGCGTGCCCAGGCAGCCAGCCCAGCGGCCGCTGCCCCGGCCAGTTCATCGGCGACAGGCTCGGCAAACGCTACGCCCCCTACCTCCTCTGAGCTGCCTTCGATCCATGGAATTTGACCTGACCTGGCTCCTTTTGGGCTTGCCGCTGGCATTTGTCCTGGGTTGGGTGGCATCACGCTTTGACCTGCGGCAACTGCGTGCCGAAAACCGCCGTGCGCCCAAGGCCTACTTCAAGGGTCTGAATTTCCTGCTCAACGAACAGCAGGACCAGGCGATTGATGCCTTCATCGAAGCCGTGCAGAACGACCCAGACACCTCAGAGCTGCACTTTGCGCTGGGTAACCTGTTTCGCCGCCGGGGCGAATACGACCGTGCGGTGCGCGTGCACGAACATCTGCTGTCGCGTGGAGACCTGACCCGCGTGGACCGGGAGCGGGCCCAGCACGCGCTGGCACTTGATTTCCTCAAGGCTGGCCTGCTGGAACGCGCCGAAGATGCATTGCAGCGGCTGGAGGGCACGCCATTTGAGGCTCAGGCGCGCATGGCGCTGCTGGCCATTTACGAGCGCTCGCGAGACTGGCCCCGCGCAGCCACCATTGCACACGAAATGCATCAGGCCGATCAGGGCGATTTCAGCACCCGGCAGGCGCACTATCTTTGCGAGCAGGCCCAGGCCCTCACCACCCAGGGCGACCTGCCAGCCGCGCAGACCCTGCTGGAGCAGGCTATTGCCGCTGCACCGCAAGCGGCCCGCGCCCGCATCGAGCTGGCACGGCTGCAGCACATGATGGGCCACCCCGCAGCGGTGCTCGAAACCCTGCAGATGCTTGCGCAGCAGAACCCAGGGGCGCTGCCGCTGGCTGCCCCACTGCTGGTAGAAGCAGCCACCGCCGCGGGCCGTGTGACGCACGCGCAGGCGCTGCTGTCAGCCCACTATGCACAGACGCCGTCGCTGGACATACTGGAAGCACTGGTGTCCCTGGATGCCCACGACGATGCCACCCGCCCTGTGGCCCGGCAGCGATACGTGCAGCACCTCAACAAAGAGCGGTCCCTGGTCGCAGCATCAAAGTGGCTGGCCGGTGAGAAGCTGGAGCACGAAGAGTTCCATCCACAGATCCAGCAGGCGCTGGAACATGCCGTGAAGCCCCTCACCCGCTACCGCTGCGCTGCGTGCGGCTTTGAGGCACGCCAGCATTTCTGGCAGTGCCCGGGCTGCCAGAGCTGGGACAGCTACCCGGCCCGCCGGGTGGAGGAGCTTTGACCGATGGCTGCGCCGTTCGCACATCTGCGCAAGCTGCCCGCATACCTTGTTCACACACCACTGGAGGCTGCCCCATGATCAAGCGTTTTCTCTTCGTCGTTCTGTGCCTGCTGTCTTTCGCGTCGCTGGCGGCGGTGGAGGTGAACCAGGCGACTGCCGCCGATCTTGACGGTATCAAGGGCATCGGGCCCGGACTCTCGGGCCGGATCATCGCGGCGCGTGACACTGCCCCTTTCAAGGACTGGGCTGATTTCGTGGGCCGCGTCAGCGGCGTGGGCGAGAAGACTGCAGCGCGATTGTCCAGCGAAGGCCTGCGGGTGAACGGAAAGAAATTCAGCGCAGCCGCCTTCGCCAGGGCGCAGGCGGGCCAGAAAAAGGCCGATCCCAAGACCGAGGGCAAAGAGACCGGCAAGCCCTCCCCTACCAGTGCGGCTGCGCCTGCAAACGCCGCTAGAACCGCCGGGGCCGTGAATGCAAAAACGGCACCGGCAGAACCACCGCAGCCCGGCGCCAGTCAGACCCGGTAGCGATCGCTCGCCCGCGCCGTCTCCTGCCCGTTGCAGCGGTCATGCCTCCCAGCTACCGCGCGGGTGCAAACCCATTTGCAATGCCCCCTAGAATCCTTCGGGCATGCCCCTGGTCACCCTTATCGTTCTTCCCTTCATCGGCAGCCTGATCGCAGCGGTGCTGCCCACCAATGCGCGCAACGCCGAGTCCACGCTCGCCGGGTTGATCGCCGTCTTTTGCACTGCCCAGGCCGCGCTTTACTTTCCGGGTATCGCCGAGGGCGGCGTGGTTCGCGAGGAGTTCGCGTGGCTGCCAGCGCTTGGCCTGAATTTCGTCCTGCGCATGGACGGCTTTGCCTGGATGTTCTGCATGCTGGTGCTGGGTGTGGGCAGCCTGGTGGTGCTGTATGCGCGCTACTACATGTCGGCGGCCGATCCGGTGCCGCGCTTTTTTGCGTTTTTTCTGGCCTTCATGGGTTCCATGGTGGGGGTGGTGCTCTCGGGCAACATCATCCAGATGGCGTTTTTTTGGGAACTGACCAGCCTTTTTTCCTTCTTGTTGATCGGCTATTGGCACCATCGCAAGGACGCCCGGCGCGGCGCGCGCATGGCCCTCACGGTCACGGGCACTGGCGGCCTGTGCATGCTGGCTGGCATGTTGGTGCTGGGCCATATCGTGGGCAGCTATGACCTGGACCAGGTGCTTGCCGCAGGCGCGATGATCCAGGCGCACCCGCTGTCCCTGACGGCGCTGGTGCTCATCCTGCTGGGGGCGCTGACCAAAAGCGCGCAGTTCCCCTTTCACTTCTGGCTGCCGCACGCCATGGCCGCGCCCACACCCGTGTCGGCTTACCTGCACTCAGCCACCATGGTCAAGGCGGGCGTTTTTTTGCTGGCGCGGCTGTGGCCTGCCCTTGCGGGTACCGAAGAGTGGTTCTGGCTGGTGGGCGGCGCGGGTCTGTGCACGCTGCTGGTGGGCGGCTATGCGGCCATGTTTCAAAGTGATCTCAAGGGGCTGCTGGCGTATTCGACCATCTCGCACCTGGGTCTGATCACGCTGCTGCTCGGTCTGAACAGCCCGCTGGCTGCGGTGGCGGCCGTGTTCCACATCATGAACCACGCCACCTTCAAGGCATCGCTGTTCATGGCTGTGGGCATCGTGGACCATGAGTCTGGCACGCGCGACATCCGGCGTCTGTCGGGCTTGCGGCGCATGATGCCCGTCACTGCCACGCTGGCGATGGTTGCCAGCGCAGCCATGGCGGGGGTGCCCCTGCTCAACGGGTTCCTGTCCAAGGAAATGTTTTTTGCCGAGACGGTATACGTCAGCACAACACCCTTGCTGGAATGGCTTTTGCCCGTGGCTGCCACCGTAGCGGGCATGTTCAGCGTGGCGTATTCGCTGCGGTTCACGGTGGATGTGTTCTGGGGCCCGCCCGCAGACGACCTGCCGCGCATTCCGCACGAGCCGCCGCACTGGATGCGCGTGCCGGTGGAACTGCTGGTGCTGGCGTGTCTGGTGGTGGGCACCGTTCCGGCGTGGTCTGTGGGCGCGGCCCTGGCCACGGCCGCACGGCCGGTGGTGGGGGGCGATCTGCCGGAGTACAGCCTGGCCGTATGGCATGGCTTTAACACCCCGTTCGTGATGAGTCTGGTGGCCCTGGCAGGGGGCGGGCTGCTGTATGCCGCGCTGCGCCAGCAGCGCGCCCGCGGCCGCATGCTGGCCCCGCCGTTGATCAGCCGCGTGGATGGGCGGCGGCTGTTTGAAGGGGCTCTGGCCCTGGTCAGCCTGCTGGGGCGCAACGCACGCCGCCTGCTGGGCACGCGCCGACTGCAGTGGCAGATGCTCTGGCTGGCGGGCGCGGCGCTGCTGGCAGCCACGGTGCCCCTGTGGGGGCGCGGCATGCACCTTGGCGAGCGCGTGCCCCTGCCGATCTCGCCGGCCTTTGCGCTGATGTGGGCGGCGGGCGCAGTGTGTGCCATGGCTGCAGCCTGGCAAGCCAAATTCCACCGCCTGGCCGCGCTCACGCTGGTGGGCGGCACGGGGCTGTGCATGTGCATGACCTTCCTGTGGTTTTCTGCGCCAGACCTGGCCCTCACGCAGATCGTGGTCGAGGTGGTCACCACCATCCTCATTCTGCTGGGCTTGCGCTGGCTGCCCCGGCGCGATGAAAGTCTGAAGGTGGCCACGCTGGACGGAGCACGCCGTGCTCCGCTGCGCCGCTGGCGCGACCTGGCCCTGGCGCTTGCGGCTGGTGGCGGCATGGCCTGGCTGTCGTTAGCCATGATGAGTCGGCCGTTTCCGGACAGCACGTCCACCTTTTTTCTGGAACGCGCCCTGGTGGAAGGCGGCGGCACCAACGTGGTGAACGTCATGCTGGTGGACTTCCGCGGATTTGACACCTTTGGCGAGATCGTGGTGCTGGGCATTGTGGCCCTGACCGTGTATGCGCTGCTGCGGCGCTTTCGGCCCGCGCGCGAGGTGATGGACCTGCCCCCACAGCAACGCGCCGTGCCTGCCGATGTGGACACCGACCTGAGCAACCCGCTCCAGACCGCCGACACCGCTGTGGGCTACCTGATGGTGCCGGCCGTGCTGGTGCGGTTGATACTGCCCTTTGCCACGCTGGTGGCTGTGTACTTGTTCATGCGTGGGCACAACGAGCCTGGCGGTGGCTTTGTGGCCGGGCTGGTGTTTTCCGTCGCGCTGCTGCTGCAGTACATCGTGTCGGGCACCTCGTGGGTCGAGGCCCACATGCCGCTGTACCCGCGCCGCTGGATTGGGCTGGGCCTGCTGATTGCGCTGGCCACTGGCCTCGGGTCGCTCTTGTGGGGCTATCCGTTTTTGACCAGTCACACGGCCCACCTGTCCCTGCCGGTGGTGGGTGAGATCCATGTTGCCAGCGCCCTGTTCTTCGACATTGGCGTGTTCACGCTGGTGGTGGGCTCCACCATGC
>JBKCTS010000186.1:0-8179 GCA_046318695.1 Acidovorax sp. | reverse complement strand
TCGAAGACGAGCGCCGTGCGCCGGGCGGCTTTGCCCAGCCGGTGCGCGCCTGGTGAGATGCTGATCGTTAGCTGGCTGGCCTTAGCGCTGCTGCTGACCGCGGCGGTGTGCTTTGGTGTTTACGCAGCCACGGGGCAGGCACGCTACAAGCGGCTCGGGGTGGTCATTCTCAAGTGGACCGTGATGGCCGCCGTCGGGTTCTTTGCGGTACTGCTGGTCCAGCGGCTGCTCTGAAAGCCCTCGGGCCGGCGCATACAGCCCTGGCCTATACTCCGGCCTGCTCCGGGGTGCACGTAGAAGCTTTTCGGGTTTCTGGGCGTGCTGAGACGGCGGACCTGACCGCCGAAACCGCGAACTTGATCTGGTTCGTACCAGCGTAAGAAGAGCTGTAGTCATGATGTCTGCCCAGGGGTCCAGCGCGCAGGCGCTGCCCTCTGGCCATGGCACCCCAGGCGTCCCCCACGGACAGCCTTTGGGGTGGGGCCGCCGGCCCTTTGCCTTGCGGACCATCGGGCCGATTGCGGAGCACAAACCGATCCACCACGATAGGAGAGTGCCCGCCATGAATGCCCCGATCCATGCCCCCGACAAGTTCGCCCAGCTGCTTGCGCTCACGCGCCAGCCCTTCCCCGCATCCACCAAAAGCTACCTTTCCGGCAGCCGCCCGGACGTTCGCGTACCGGTGCGCGACATCGCGTTGACCAACGGCGAGCGGGTGAGCGTGTACGACACCTCGGGCCCCTATACCGACCCGGAGGCACTGATCGACGTGCGCCAGGGTCTGCCCAGCGTGCGCGGGGGCTGGATCGCCGCACGGGGTGATGTGGAGCAGTACCCAGGCCGCGCCCCCGTGGCGCTCGATGATGGGCAAAAGGGGCAAGACGCCGCCCGCCTGACGCAGCTGCGACTGGAGGCCTGCGCCCTGCAGCGCAAGCCCCTGCGCGCCAAAAGCGGCGCCAACGTCACGCAGATGCACTACGCGCGCAAAGGCATCATCACCCCCGAGATGGAATACGTGGCCCTCCGCGAAAACGGCAAGCGCGAGTGGATGGAGCAGTACATGGCCGACGAAGCCCGCGAAAAGCGCCTGATGGGCAACCCCTTGGGCGCGAGTATCCCGCGCATCATCACGCCCGAATTCGTGCGCGACGAAGTGGCCCGGGGCCGCGCCATCATCCCGGCCAACATCAACCACCCCGAGGTGGAACCGATGGCCATTGGCCGCAACTTTCTGGTCAAGATCAACGCCAACATTGGCAACTCGGCTGTGACGTCCAGCATTGAAGAAGAAGTGGAAAAGCTGGTGTGGGCGATCCGTTGGGGGGCGGACAACGTCATGGACCTCTCGACCGGCAAGAACATCCACACCACGCGCGACTGGATCGTTCGCAACGCTCCCGTGCCGATTGGCACGGTGCCGATCTACCAGGCGCTTGAAAAGGTGGGCGGTGTGGCCGAGGATCTGACCTGGGCCATCTTTCGCGACACGCTGGTTGAACAGGCCGAGCAGGGCGTGGACTACTTCACCATCCACGCGGGGGTGCGCCTGGCCTACATCCACCTCACGGCACATCGCCGCACGGGCATCGTGTCACGCGGCGGCTCCATCATGGCCAAGTGGTGCATGGCGCACCACCGCGAGAGTTTTTTGTACGAGCACTTCGAAGACATCTGCGACATCATGAAGGCTTACGACGTTTCGTTCAGCCTCGGGGATGGCCTGCGCCCCGGCTGCGCGTCGGATGCCAACGACGAGGCGCAGTTTGCCGAGCTGCACACCTTGGGCGAGCTGACCCAGCTGGCCTGGAAGCATGACGTACAGACCATGATCGAAGGCCCTGGCCATGTGCCCATGCACATGATCCAGGCCAACATGACCGAGCAGCTCAAGACCTGCCACGAAGCGCCGTTCTACACCCTGGGGCCGCTGACCATCGACATCGCCCCCGGCTATGACCACATCGCCAGCGCCATCGGCGCGGCCATGATCGGCTGGATGGGCACGGCCATGCTGTGCTACGTGACGCCCAAGGAACACCTGGGCCTGCCGGACCGTGACGATGTCAAACAGGGCATCATCGCCTACAAGATTGCTGCACACGCGGCCGATGTGGCCAAGGGACACCCTGGTGCCCGCGCGCGGGATGATGCTCTGAGCCAGGCGCGATTTGATTTCCGCTGGCAGGACCAGTTCAACCTGGGCCTGGACCCGGAAACCGCCCGCGAATACCACGATGAAACCCTGCCCAAGGATGCTGCCAAAGTGGCGCATTTTTGCTCGATGTGCGGCCCCAAGTTCTGTTCCATGAAGATCACCCAGGAGGTGCGGGACTTTGCGGCGGCCAAGGGCGTGGCCGAGGCTGAAGCGCTGGCCCGGGGCCTGAAGGTAAAGGCGGCCGAGTTCCAGCAAGGCGGCGGCGCGCTCTACATCCCGATTGCATCTTCCTGACGGACTTGCTCCCCAGGGCATTAGCCGCTCTTATGGGCTCACAAGCTTGTCAAAGTCGCGGGAAACCCTTAGGTCAAGCAACTGGGCGCTACAGCTAGATTCACGGCCTCTCTTTGGCTCCTGAGGCCAAGGGGAGGAGTCGCCGCCGTGGCATCACCAATGCGAACGGGCGGGTTGTTGTGATTTTTTAAGGAAGTGCCATGAACGCCTTGGGTAGGCTCTCTATTCGTACCCGTCTTTATTTCGGCACTTTGTTTTCGCTGATTCTGCTGGTGGTGATCGGTGGCATGGGCTATCTGGCGCTGGACCGCACGCGCGATACCCTCGACACCCTGTTTTCACAGCGGGTGCAGACGCTGACCGATGTGGCCGAGCTGCGCACCACGTTGGGCGACATGCGTCGCACTGAAAAAGACATCATCATCAATTTCAACAATTCGGTGGAAGTCGCATTGCTGCGTGAATCCTGGGGTAAGGCGCTGGCCAGTCTGACCAAGGGGATGGGTCAGGTGCGGCAGGCGCAGGCTGGCGACTCGGGATTCGTCGATGCGATCACCAAGGCGTTGGCCGAGGTTGAAGAATACAAGAAAGGTATTGGGCCAGTCTTTGAGCAGATTGAGCGTGCGCAGATCGACGGGGCAGTTGGTGGCGCCTATGCTGAGCGCCTCAAAAAGCACATGGAACTGACCGACCAGTTGCTGCTCGGGCTGGCTGGCAGCGCACGCGACAAGATGGATGAGTCACGCAAAGGCGTGAACTCCCTGACGTCGAACATGTCGGGGCTCATCGCCGGCGCACTGCTGCTGGCGCTGGCCGTGCTGATTCCGCTCACGCTTTTCAGTGTGCGTTCGATCCTGCAGTCGTTGGCCTTGGCCAGCACGCTGGCAGAGCGCATTGCCGCTGGCGACCTCACGCAGGACGTCGTGGCGACCTCTCAAGACGAAGTGGGTCAGCTGGTGGCTGCCATGGGGCGCATGCAGGATGCATTGCGCGGGCTGGTGCACCAGGTGCAGGAAGCCGCCAGCAATATTTCTACGGCCAGCGGGGAGATTGCTTCCGGCAATCATGACCTGAGCCATCGCACCGAGCAGACCGCTACCAACCTGCAGGAGACGGCGTCGTCGATTGAGATGCTGACCAGTGCGTGGCAGGGCAGCGCCCAGTCATCACGGCAGGCCAGCGAATGTGCCGCCACCGCGGCCGAGGTGGCTGCCCGTGGTGGCACGGTGGTCGCCAACGTGGTCACCACCATGGACCAGATCACAGCGAGCTCGCGCAAGATCGCCGACATCACGGGGGTTATCGATTCCATCGCTTTCCAGACCAACATTCTTGCGCTGAACGCGGCTGTGGAAGCGGCCCGCGCTGGCGATCAGGGGCGCGGTTTTGCGGTGGTGGCCAGCGAGGTGCGTACGCTTGCCCAGCGCAGCGCAGAGGCGGCGCATGAAATCAAGGGTCTGATCAGCTCGTCGGTGGATCGCGTGGAGGATGGCTCGCGCCTGGTGACGCAAGCGGGTGCCACCATGACCGAGATCGTGGGCAGCGTTCGCCGGGTGGCCGACATCATCAGCGAGCTGACCGTATCGTCTGCCGAGCAGAGCGACAAAGTGGGCCAGATCGGCCAGTCGGTCAGCCACCTGGACAACCAGACGCAGCAAACTGCGGCGCTGGTGGAGGAGTCCACCGCCGCATCCGACTCGCTGCGCGAGCAAGCGGTGCAGCTCACCAATGCGGTGAGTCAGTTCAAGCTCCAAGAGGGCGTGCAGCCCCCGGTCGGGCAGTATGCCCTGGCGCATGGGGAGGGCAGTGCCGCAGCGGGTGCGCCCGGTGGTGTGGCACGTCAACGTCTCCAGATTCGATAATCGGTACACTTTTTGCCCGCTCACGCTTTATAGACGGACTTATGACGCTATCTAAATAATAGCGTTTTATGCGTGGGAGCACAAAAGCCCCGGACTGTGGTGTCGAGAGGGTGTGGTGGTAATACAGGGGTGGTGGCAGGGGCGGTGAAGGCCCGCCACGCCACCGATGCGCGCGTCTGATGGTGGGCACATCAGTCCCGCGTCACGCGCACCGCTTCTTCCCGGCGGGTGATGCCTGCCGCGATCAGGCGGCCGCCGGGCGGCTGCGTTACTGCATGCAGCGCGATCGCGCGGTTCTGGGCATGGTGCCGCGCATGTTCTAGCGCGTCATTGAGCAAACCTTGCAAGCCAGAAGCCCAGGCGCAGCGCGTGCGAAGAAGGCCACCCTGCACATTGACGCCATCGCCTTTATCCACCGCTTCGGCTTCAGCCTTGACGGAAATTTGAACCTAAAAACGGCAGTTGACCGCTTGTAATCTTGCCGCACACCGCACGGACTTGGGCCTTGGGTTGTTTGTGCAGCCTCACCTATGGGGTGACAGCGCTGGCAAATGCATCCAACTGCCGTTTTTAGGTTGAAATTTCCAGGCAAGGCACTCTGTCTGCTGGCGGCGCGGCGGCTGCGTGTGCAGGTGCCGCAGCGCGCGGTGGTGGTGGGCTTCAACGACCTCATGGGCAGCGATCCGATCACGGATGCTTCACCTTGGGGGCAGATCGGGCGCGCGACTCGAGGAACCGCTTGGCTTGGCCAGAATCTTCGTGGTTGGCGTCAGATCGATGCCATCCCTGGACAGCGCCGCCGTCTTCGAGGGGCACGGTCCGGTGGCCAGTACCTCGAATGTGACCGGGAGACGTTCCAGCAGTTCGTGCAGCCGCTTCATCGAATCGGCGTTGTCGGCCATGAACTGAGCGACCGGCTGTCTAGACGAACGCCGCGGCCCCTCGTTCTGGAAGGACACCAGCTCCTCCAGCAGCGCGATCTGGGTGCTCAAGCCCAGGTCGAACCAGGCCTGCGTGGGCTTCAACCGGATTGCGGCACCGTTGTCGTACACCATGCTGGACTGCCCATGGCCCAGCGCGGAGACCAGGTCGCCCAGCGACAAGCCCAGAAGCCTGCGGACTTTCTGCTCGGCCGCTGGCGGACGGGTCACGAAGGCCGGCAATTGCACGCCCCTAGGCATGGCCATAGACGCCTGTTCGGTGGGGTGTACGTGCAGCCTGTAGCCGGCCAGGGCGTCGGGAGTCCGGTTCGTGAACTCGTCGTTCACGACAAAGGGTCGAACGGACCGGTCGCGGCCGATGGCGCCGATCCCGATACCCCAGCTGGAGCCATCCGGGCTCCGGGGCTCGACCTGGAAGTTCATCTCCACGGGGAACATTCCCGCAGTCGCGCGGTCCATGTGCTCAAGCGTGCGCACAAGCTGTGCCGCCGCTTCGTCGCGCGAAGGGTAGGGCGTGCCCAGCAGGTCTGCGAGCTTTTCACGGTGCTCGAACAGGTTCATCAGCAGCTGCCGCTGCCCTTGCGAAGGCTGCCAGGACGGATGCAGACCCGGCTGCTCGAGCCCGAGACGGTCGACGACGGTGGCGAACTGGCTCCGCGTGAGTGTCATGTCCCACAGAGCAGACGGTATGCCGATATGCGCGCTCAGGTTGGGAAGGCCGCCCGGCCCCCAGGGATCGACGGGCCAGGCTCCGCCAGGCGCAGCCCGCTGCCCGGGCTCGAGCAGCCGGCCGTTGCCCAGGAGCACCGCGTCGTCGACGGACAAGCTCTTCCAGCCCTCAATACCCTGCGCCGCAAAGTGGCGCTCGACCGGCAGCCGAATCCGATCCGGAAGCTCGCCCCACCCGGCGTTGACGAGAAGTCGGTCGCCAAACTCCGGGGCCTGCCTGCGCACCGTCAGGCGCACGGGCAGGCTCGGCAGGCCGGGCACGGCACCGGGCAGAGGCAACCACTCATCGAAGGTGTCCTGTCCGGACTGCTGGGCCAGCAGGTGCATCAGGCGCTGCCGGCCCGCGGGGTCGGCTGCCGAGTAACGCTCGGCCATGGCGTGCTGCACCAGGCCTCGGAGCGCATCACGAAGAGGATCGAGCCAGGGAGAAGCCGTCGCGCTGCCCGAATTCACCGCCGAGCGCACTGCCGCGCCAGGGTCCGCAGGAGTCGCGCTGCGGGGCGCGCCCACGGCGCCGTCACCCGCCGGTTCGGCGTGGAAATCCAGGGGGCTGTTGAGTTGTGCCGCCAGTCCCGGCTGCCCCAGCAGCCGCCGCATCGCTGCCTGGGGATCGTCGGATTGCCGCAGCCGTGCCACGATGCGGTTGACGTCCTGTGTGCCCAGGGGTGCGCCACCGATGACCATGCCGGGGTTGGCCTTGGCGGCCTGCGACAGCCATCCCTGGAAGGCTTCGAGCGCGAGATCGGTGCGCACAGTGCCGCCAACCATGAAGAACCCGGGATCCAGGGCGATCGCGCGCGCCGCGGCGTGCAAGGCCTGGTTGCGGCTTGCCGGGTCCTGTGGCCCTGCTAAGGGTGCGTCGGTGCCCGGGAAGGCACGCCGCTGCAGCGACCGAAGCAGCGCATCCTTCAGGCCGGCCGGTGCGTTGGCCGGGAACAGCGCGCCATGCAGGCGCTCGAAGCGGCTGCTCTCCGCGAAGGGCTCAGCAGGGATCGCGGTCGTGCCGCCCGCAGCCGGGCGCTGCCGCATGGCGCGAAGATCCTGGACCAGGAACTCGTGCACCTCGGGGTAGACCACGGCAAGATCGATCCGCTCGACGCCAGGCCCCCGCCGGACCAGTTCGCTCCAGCTCGCGTCGCGTTGCTCCAGACCTCGCAGGTCCATGCCCGGCACCAGCGCCAGGCTGGCGCCCACGGCATGAAGCCGCGCCCAGGCATCGAGCATGCCCTCGGAGCGCGTCGACGCCCAGGGAAGTACCTGCCCTTCGAACAGCACCTGCAGCTGGTTGAGCCGGTAGCGCATGGCCTGGTTGTCGAACAGGTTCATGCCAAACGGGCGCGCAAGCCCGGGTTGTGCGCCAAGGGGCGCACCTTGGCGGATCGCATCGGCCACGTCGTGCGCCCAGTCATACTGGCGGCCGGGGTAGCTGCCCACGGCATCGATCAGGTTCTCACCCCGGAGCGTGGTCGGGTACACGCCGCCGCCCTTGCCTGCACGGCCCGCGAGGTGCTCTAGATCGTGGAGCGCCAAAGGAAACGACTCTTGGGCGCCCGGCGCTGTGTCCAGCTTGTTGAGCACCGCCGCGACGCGCAGCAGCTGCTGTGGCAGCAGCGGCTGGCCCCCGAGCGCCTCATGGAGGCTCTGGCCGAGCGCCACAATGCCCTGCTCGCCCCGCAGGCCCAAGGCACCCGCCTCGAGCAATTTCGCCGAGGCCGATGGCCCGAGCTCCTGCGTCAGCTGGGCGCGGCTGCGGTCGGCAAGCGGAGTGCTGGGCTGATCGGCCCGCAGCAGCGCGCGGCCCCCGAAACGCACGCCTTGGGTCGAAACCTCAGCGGAAGGGCGGGAAGAAGCCTGGTTCGGCTGCTGGGTGGGCTGCGGGCTGGCCTGCTCCGCAGGCGACCGGATCATGTCGCCCAGCACGGGGTCGACGATGTCGTATCCCGACTGCTCGCGCAGCTCGTACCCGACCATGGCATGCGTGCCGCCGCGCATGACCAGTGCGCCGATCGCGGGCCACACCTCGTCCGGTTTGGCCGCCGCGAGGATGGCGCTGGCCATGCGCGCCGGGAACCCCTCCAGACGACCGCTCCGCTGCGCCGAGGCCAGCTCAAGATCGACGAGGGCCGAAACATCTTGTGCCGGCGAGTCACCAGGCGGGGCCGTGCCGACCCCCCGAGGACCCGCATCCGGGACGGGGC
>JBKCTS010000185.1:0-1623 GCA_046318695.1 Acidovorax sp. | reverse complement strand
GGATAGCGCAGGTTGAACGTCACTTCCGGGATGGTGGTGGTGCCTGCGGGTGGCGTGGTGGTTTCGCTGGTGAAGCGTTTGGCTCCTAGAGTGGGTTGTTCGTCTCCAAACGCGCTGTAGGCCCATTGCCAGGCCACTTGGCCGTTGGCCGGGGTGAGTTTGCGCGGGGTGTTCAGGTGGTCGCTGTGCACGGCATAGGTGGTGCCTTTGATCACTGCCGCTATCGGCAGGGGGCCGCTGGCGGTGGGCAGGTAGATATATTGGCTGGTGCCGCTGCTTTGGCCACGGGCGTGGTCAGCCTGCAAGACATTGCCGGTACTGCCGTTCGAGCTCTGAAGCGCAGAAGCCCTCGGGCAGATCGTCTACGAGCTGCTCATTCAGACCGCAGTCGTCCTCGCGCTGATTGGGCGCATCGGCGATCAACTCCGCCAAGGCCTGTGCGAACAAGGTAGGGTCGTTGAGTCGTCGCGCGACATCGGCTTGGCACACGAGAGCGAATCTGATCAGCGTGCCCTGACGCCGAGATATTTCGAGGCCTTTAGCAACCGCCTGCCGTGCCTCGGCCGCGCCGTCGCTCCGCATGCTGAGCGATTGAGCCAAGCCGAGCCACATCACCGCTGCATCGGGGTGGTTAGCAACTCTTTCGCGCTGAACCAGCAGGTGCTCGTCTTCGAGGTCTGCACGCAGGTACTCGCCGGCGAGTTCCCCTAGCAAATCGTCTCGATCTTGCGGATCAACGACGGTGGCGAACAATTCCCTCAGGAACGGCACGCTGCCCGGCACCATCTTGCCGTCAACCAGTACAGCAGGCTCACGACGGCTACGAATCTCGGTTCGCAGTTGCTTTGTCAGGATCATCGGTTTCTCCCGCCTGGCCAAGAGTCACCGCCCGCATACGGTCCGGGATCTCGCTGCCCGCGATAGCAAGCGTTTCGTCGGACCTCCGCCCAAGCCAGGCATCCGCGCAGGTTGGACTCAAACGCGCCACCCCTGAAGCCGTTCCCAAACTTGTCGAAGCACGCATCGCGATCGTTCTCATAGTAGTCGTCGCACAGATTCTTGTCGAACTCATCGACCTTGCAGTAAGGGCCAGTGTTCTCATCGCCACCGCCGCCACCCCACGGTGGCCGACGGGTCAGTCCCCAAACAATTCCGCCAACGATTGGCAGACCCCAAACAATCACTGGGGCAATGGCAATTTTTCCGGTAGGGTCAACGTAGGCAAGCGGGTTCCCCCCCACATACCCAAACCGATTCCACCCCCCATCCAGCCCAATCGGATCGCCCTGCGTGTACCGCCCCGTCCTGCTGTCGTAGCTGCGGAAGTAGTTGTAGTGCAGTTTCGTCTCTTTGTCGAAATACTGCCCAGGATAGCGCAGGTTGAACGTCACCTCCGGGATGCTGGTGGTGCCTGTGGGTGGCGTGGTGGTTTCGCTGGTGAAGCGTTTGGCTCCTAGCGTGGGTTGCCCGTCTCCAAACGCGCTGTAGGCCCATTGCCAGGCGGTTTGCCTGTCGGCCTGGGTGAGTTTGCGCGGGGTGTTCAGGTGGTCGCTGTGCACGGCATAGGTGGTGCCTTTGATCACTGCCGCTATCGGCAGGGGGCCGCTGGCGGTGGGCAGGTAG
>JBKCTS010000184.1:0-4927 GCA_046318695.1 Acidovorax sp. | reverse complement strand
GTGCCGTGGCAGTCACACCCGAGTTGGCCTTGACGGCGTTGATCTGGTCGGCAATCGTCTTGGCCGACGAGCTGCTGGCCACGCTCAGGGTGGCTGTCCCCAGCGAGCCGCTGATGGACACCGCACCCGAGGTCACGCCGTTGGCTGGCGCCGAGGTGGCAGCGGCAGCAGCAGACACACCGGCACCAGCTGACGACACGTTTTGGTTGTTACCGTACACGCTGGTGCGCAGGTTGGCCGTGGCCGCAGTGATGGTCTGGTTGGCGTTGGCGCCCACCTGGAACTGCTGCGTGCCAAAGGTGCCGTCCAGCAGCTTCTGGCCGTTGAATTCGGAAGTCTGCGAGATGCGATCCAGCTCAGAAACGAGCTGCGAGACTTCCTGCTGCAGGGCCTGGCGATCGCCGGCGCTGTTGGAGGCGTTGGCCGACTGCACAGCTAGTTCGCGCACACGCTGCAGGATGTCTCCCGAAGCCTTGAGCGCGCCTTCCGCTGTCTGGGCCAGAGAAATACCATCGTTGGCATTTCGCACTGCCTGGTTCAGGCCCTTGATCTGCGAGGTAAAGCGCTCGGAGATGGCCAGACCGGCAGCATCGTCTTTGGCGCTGTTGATGCGCAGGCCCGACGAGAGCCGCTCGATGGAGGTGTTCAGCGAACTCTGGCTTGCTCCCAGATTGCGCTGTGCGGTCAACGATGCGACGTTGGTGTTGATAGTGGCTGCCATGGCGTATCTCCTGAAAAGAACTGACTGAATGTGGCGTCTCCGCCAACCGAATGCCAGGTCTACCTGGCCACAGTGCTCACCTTTTGCTCCAGCGGCTGGGGTGAACGGCGGGCACCACGCTCATCTCTTGTGTCCCGTTGGAAAGGTTTTCGGGTCTTGGCGGGAAAACTTTAGGAGCAAACGCACGGTTTGACCTGTTTTTAGGCGTCTTATTCCCCCAACACCAAAAAATGGGCTGCCCACAATTGCTCCACCGTTCCCAAAAAGTCCGCCGGGGGGCAACGCTTAAACCGGCAGAAATGTTCATCTTCAGCTCTGCAGGAGAAATTGCCATGCCATCCACTATCAACACCAACATCGCATCGTTGACCGCACAGCGCAATCTGGGAGCAAGCCAGATGTCGCTGAACACCTCCATCCAGCGGCTCTCGTCGGGCCTGCGCATCAACAGCGCCAAAGACGATGCTGCCGGTCTGGCCATCTCCGAGCGCTTTACCTCGCAGATCAAGGGCCTGAACCAGGCAGCTCGCAATGCCAACGACGGCATTTCACTGGCGCAGGTCACGGAAGGCGCCATGAAGGCCGCAGGCGACATCCTCCAACGTGTGCGTGAACTGGCGGTGCAGTCGGCCAACGCCTCCAACAGCGCCGGCGACCGCCAGGCCCTGCAGCAGGAGGTCGGTCAGCTTGTTGCCGAACTCGACCGCATCTCGCAGACCACCGAATTCAACGGCCAGAAGCTGCTGGACGGAACCTTTGGAACGCAGCAGTTCCAGGTGGGTGCCAACGCCAACCAGACCAGTGTGGCGGCCACAGCCAACCTGCGCACCAGTGTGTACGGTAACAACCAAAACGCTTCGTCGGCCGGTGCGGGTGTGTCGGCGGCTGCCGCTGCCACCTCGGCGCCAGCCAACGGCGTGACCTCGGGCGCAGTGTCCATCAGCGGCTCGCTGGGTACGGCCACCCTGAATGTGGCCAGCAGTTCCTCGGCCAAGACGATTGCCGACCAGATCAATGCGGTCAAGGCCAACTCCGGGGTGTCAGCCACGGCACGTACCGACGTGGAGCTGAACATTGCTGCCGTGGCAGGCTCGTACACCCTGGCCATCAAGGCGGACAACACCACGGCGGTCACCGCGTCGTTCACCCTGACATCGACCTCCGGCGCAGACCGCCTGTCGGCCGCTGTCGCTGCCATCAATGACCAGTCCGCCAAGACCGGGGTGACCGCATCGCTCAATGCCACGGGCGACCGGATCCTGCTCTCCAACGCTACCGGCAACGACATCGTGGTCGCTGATACTGCCGTGCAGAACGCAGGCACCACGATCGTGACCAAGCTGCAGGCCGACGGCACAGCGGCCGGCGGCAGCGTCACGCTGGCAGCCGACACAACCGCCAACTTCACCACGGCCAGTGGCTACATCACGCTGGATTCGGACAAATCGTTTGCTGTGACATCGGCCAGCAATGCGTTGACCACAGGGGGCTCGACGCTCAAGCGGGTGGCGGACCTGGATGTCACCACCTTCTCCAATGCGACGGAGTCGCTCAAGACGGTGGACTCTGCCCTGGCCTTCATCAGCGGCGAACGCGCCAAGCTGGGCGCGCTCCAGGCCCGCTTCGAGTCCAGCATCGCCAGCCTGAACATCACGTCCGAAAACCTGTCTGCATCGCGTTCGCGCATTCTGGATGCAGACTTCGCAGCGGAAACCGCCAACCTGTCGCGCGCTCAGATCTTGCAACAGGCAGGCACCGCCATGGTGGCCCAGGCCAACCAGATTCCCCAGGGCGTGCTTTCGTTGCTCAAGTAAGCAACGCGCCAGCTCGGTCAGGCGCAGGCCAGCCGGCCTGCTCCACCACCCAGCCCCGGTTGCCGTTACAGGCACCGGGGTTTTTTACGCCCAGCATCCTTCTTGGGTGCTTCGCATTACATAGCAATGTTTGCAAGCCAGGATTGCGTAACCTGCCATTTCAGGCAAGAAACTCCAGGCAACGCCTCAAGCTCCCGTCATCTGCCCGGCCCGAGGCGTCTGGATGGCCGCGCATGAAAGATTGCTCGGCTGCTGTGCCGGCTTGTTGCATCCGGCAGCCAGGGGGACGGAAGTGACACGGCCGATGGAACGGGGGCCGTGCGCTTTAACCCGGCACCTGCCCCACCGGCAACCTTTGGCCTGCGGTGCCCACACCCGCGATGGCAGCATGCCAGCCAGCGCTGAGGCGCTAACGGCGAAAGATGTCCTGCAGCGGGTCGCGGCGCACCGGTTTGAAGACCACCTGGCCTGCCAGCCCCGGGTAAACGGTGCAGTGACCGGGCGAATCTGTATTGACCAGGCTGGTGCCCTGCGACCGCACGGTGCCGTCACCCACCTGGCAGCCGCCGATGATGGCAGTACCGGCGTACATCACCACGCCTTCACCCAGCACCGGCGCCACGCCGTGGTTCTTGCCCACGGTGGAATTCTGGTAAACGACCAGATAGTTGCCATAGGTCGCCTTGGCAAAGACGATGCCCACGGAATGGCCGATGAACATGACCTCGGGCATGTCGATCTCATAGAACAGATCGATCCCGTTCAACGCCTTGTTCAGGCCAAACAGCTTCGAGCACAGCGTGCGATGGCCGGTGGCTTGCCAGATGGTGTTCGACAGGTAATAGAGAAACAGCGTGTACTGGGTGGAGTGCAGGTGATCGAACTGGTCTGGTGTCCACCACCGCACTTCGTTGATGCAGCGCCCCAGCCGTGCCAGGGCCGGGTCCAGGTGCGCGGCCAGCACGGCGGGGGCGTCCGCGTCCAGCCCGTCGGGATAGAACGTGGCAACCTGCCGGGCCACATAGGCAGCCAGCTCGGCGCGCGACAGGTGCAGGGGCTTGAGCATCAAGGTCAACCTTTCGGGCTGGCGTCGAAAATTCGATCCAGCACTGAGAACAGTGGCTGCGGGTGCCATTGCAGCTGGGTGGCCAGGCGGTCAATGCAAACCTGTGGGACCGGGGCAGGCACAGCGTGCAGCAGCGGCTGCACCCGGCAACCGGAACGCCGCTCGAGGTAGGCAAACAGATCGGCATTCGACACGTTGACACCCGAGGCAACGTTGTAGACGAGCTCACGGCCATCGAGCGCAATGCGGATCAGCGCCTCGACCACATCGTCCACATGCACATAGTCGCGGACGAAATGCGGCGATGAAGCCACTTGCACCACATCGGCCCCGGCAGCACGGGCAGCCAGGACCTGACGAAACAGCGCGGGCAGAAAACCGTCGGCATCCCCCGGCCCTTCATACACGCAGGCGAGCCGGGCCACGCGGGCGCGGCCCTGTCCGGCCACGTTGCACAGCGATTCGCCCAAGGCCTTGGAGAGGTCGTACAGATGGCGGGGGTTGGCAGGGTCCATCGGCAGCACAGCGGTTTCGCGCGCCAGTCCGTCGCCCAGCGCGTCATACAGCCGGGTGGACGACAGGTAGACCAGCGAATCGAGGCCACCTTGCTGCAGCCCATGCTGGAGCACGCTGGCCAGGAGGCTGACATGGGCCTGCACGGTATCGAAAGGTCGGGCCAGGTCATCTGCGGTGAGCCCCGCGCAATACATGACATGCCCTAGCGGGCCGCGCCAGGGCCAGGGCTCATCGCGGGCCGGAGCCCACACCTGCGCTCCGCGCGCCTGCAGCGTAGCGCACAGGCGGCTGCCCACAAATCCGGCCGCGCCCACCACGGTAAAGCGCTGGCCCCGCAGCAAGCCCGATGCTGCACCGGGCATTGGCCCCTGCCCCATTAAAACCCTCCGACCGGGTGGTGCAGGTGGGGGTCTTTGTGCGGCAGGAGCTTGGGGCTGACGCCTTCCACCATGCGAAAGGCGCTGCCCTGTACGCGAGCGGCATCGGGCACGGCCAGCATGTTGAAGCCATGGGGCGGGCCTTCCAGGTACACCGACTCCAGCGGTACCAGTTCAATGGGCTGGCCGGGCATTTCGCGGTGCGAGTTGATGTCGCGCACGGCATACACGGTGTAGCCCAGGTCCAGCAGCAGGCTGCACAGGGGCGTGGCGCGCAGGCCGTGGCTCCAGTCCACATAGGTGCGGTGCAGTTCAAACACAACCGAAGGCTTGTCGCGTGCGAGCACCTCGCGCGCCCCTTGCAGGGCAGACAGCTCGGCGCCTTCAATGTCCAGTTGAATCAGCCCGATGCGTCGCCCCTGCTGCCGGGCAT
>JBKCTS010000183.1:0-5233 GCA_046318695.1 Acidovorax sp. | reverse complement strand
AGAAAGGCACGTTGGAGTCGCCGTTGATCGTGGAGATCACGCAGGTCTTGCCACCGGCGGCGAACTTCTTGATGTCGGCCACGATGGTCTGGTAATCGCTGTGACCAAAGGGGGTGTACTTCTCGTCGATGTCGCTGTCTTTCACGCCCTTGCTTTTGAGGTAAGCGCGCAAGATTTTGTTGGTGGTGCGGGGGTAGACATAGTCGGTGCCCAGCAAGACCCAACGCTTGGCCGAGCCTCCGTCCTTGCTCATCAGGTAGTCCACCGCAGGAATGGCTTGCTGGTTGGGCGCCGCGCCGGTGTAGAACACGTTTTTGGAGAGCTCTTCGCCCTCGTACTGCACGGGGTAGAACAGCAGACCGTTGAGTTCCTCGACCACGGGCAGCACCGATTTGCGGCTGACCGAGGTCCAGCAGCCGAAGATGACGGCGACCTTGTCCTGCGTGAGCAGCTGCTTGGTCTTTTCAGCGAACAGTGGCCAGTTGGAGGCTGGGTCCACCACCACGGGTTCGAGCTTCTTGCCCAGGACGCCGCCCTTGGCGTTGATCTCGTCGATGGCCATGAGCACGGTGTCTTTCAGCACGGTCTCGGAAATCGCCATGGTGCCCGACAGGCTGTGCAGAATGCCGACCTTGATCGTGTCTTGGGCCTGGGCGGGCAGTGCCGAAAGACCGGCCAGGGCTGCGACGGCCGCGAGGGCCTTGAGGGAATAACGACGTTGCATGAGCGCTTCTCCAATGAGGGTGATGGAAACCGGATCGATTCGGGGTATTCACGAATTGATGCCTCCAATTCTGGAGATGCACCGCGCGCACGGAAATACGCCAGGTGGCGTACTGCGCCGCGCTCCGAGCGGCCGCCGCCTGGCTCAAAACAGCCCTAAAGCGCTTGCTGTGGGCTGGATGCCACAGTCACTTGGCGTGACCGGTTGACCCGGCACCTTGGTGCCGGATTTACCATTCGCTGATGGCTGTCTCTTCATCGCCCGCCGAGCGCGGACTCTCTACCGCCGCACTGTGCGCCGCCGCAGGCGTCACGCGCGGCACGCTGCGGCTGTATGAGCAAGAAGGCCTGCTCATGGCCCCACCGCGTCGCGCGAACGGTTACCGCTGCTACGCCACCAGCGAGGTCCAGCGGCTCCATGCGATTCGTGCGTTCAAGGAACTGGGCTTCACGCTGCGCGAGATCGCGCTGCTGCTGCAAGAGCGTGAGGCTGCGCTGCTGGGTCCCGACCGCCTGCAAAGCCTGGCCGCTGCGCAATTGCGGCAAGTTGACCAGCGCATTGCGCGGTTGACCATGGTGCGCCGCTATCTCGCAGAGGCGGCGGCCGGCGACTTCTCGGCGCTCAACGACCCGCAATGCCAGTTCCTCCATGAATTTCTGTCGCTGCAGGCGGAGCCGACAACCGCGCCCCAAGCCGCCAAGGCATCACACCGCTGAAAGATTACCCATGGCAAGACGTCGTACGTTCCTCATCGCCAGCGCGGCCGCCGCAGGCGCCCTGGTGATCGGTTGGGGGCTGATGCCTGTGCGCCAGCGCCTGCACACTGCGCGTCCGTTGCCCGCCGCGCCCGATCAGGTGGCCCTCAATGGTTGGCTCAAGGTGGGCGCTGACAACAGCATCACCATCATGATGGCGAAGTCGGAAATGGGACAAGGGGCGCACACGGGCCTGGCTGCGATTCTTGCCGAGGAGCTCGATGCAGACTGGGCGCAGGTCCGGCTGGAGATGGCGCCGATCGATGACATCTACAACAACCTCGCCACCGTGGTGGACGGCCTGCCTTTTCACCCCGACGACCGCGGCCCGCTGAAAGCCCTGGCAGGGTGGCTGACGGCCAAGACCATGCGCGAAATCGGCGTCATGATGACTGGGGGCTCTTCCAGCATCAAGGACCTGTGGCAGCCCATGCGCGAGGCCGGGGCCCACGCGCGCAGCATGCTGGTGCGCGCCGCTGCCACCCAGTGGAAGGTGCCCGCAACAGAATGCGCGGCGCAAGCTGGCTGGGTGACACACCCCAGCGGCAAACGCGCCACATTCGGAGCATTGGCCGCGATTGCGGGGCAGCAGCCCATGGCAGGCGCAGTCACACTCAAAGACCCAGCCACCTTCAAGCTGATCGGTCAGCCTCTGCCGCGCATCGAAGCCGCGAGCAAACTCGACGGCAGCGCGGTGTTCGGCATCGACGCTCACCCACCCGGGATGTTGCATGCCAGCGTCGCTATGTGCCCCACACGCGGTGGCACGGCGCGGCAGTGGGACGATGCCGCCGCCCGCAAGATGCCGGGTGTACGGCATATTCTGGCGGTGCCCCCCCAACACGGTGGCACGGGTGCAGTGGCTGTCATTGCCGACACCCCTTGGCATGCCAAGCGGGCGGCGGCTGCACTGGCTGTGGACTGGGACCACGGCGCGGCCTCCGGGTTTTCCAGCGCTGCCGTGATGGGCCAGCTGGTTCAGGCGCTGGACCATGCCAAGGGCTTTGCGTATTACAGCGCTGGCGATGTGGGCGCGGCGATGCGCGATGCCGCTTCCACCCTCACCGCAGACTACCAGGCGCCCTACCTGGCTCACGCCACCATGGAACCCATCAACTGCACGGTGCAGTTCAGGGACGGTACTGCCGATGTATGGGTGTCGACCCAGGTACCCGGACTGGCGCGCATGGCAGCAGCCAAAGCCTTGGGCATCGACGCCGAAAAGGTCACGGTCCACCAATTGCTGCTGGGCGGCGGCTTTGGCCGCAGGCTTGAAGTGGACTATGTAGCGCAGACGGCTGCCATTGCCAAGGCCGCGGATGGTGTGCCGGTGCAAGTCCTGTGGTCGCGAGAGCAAGACTTGCAACACGACTTTTACCGCCCGGCCTGTGCTGCCCGGTTCAAGGCCGGCCTGGATGCCCAGGGGCGGGTTGTCGCTTGGCAGAATGTGTCGGTGGGTCAGGCGATCGTGCCGCAGGTGCTTGCGCGAACGTTCGGCCTGCCAGGGGGTGGGCCCGACAAAACCACTTCAGAGGGCGCATTTGACCAGCCGTACGAGTGGCCGAACGCACGCATCGCCCACGAAGCCGTGGACCTGCCGCTGCCTGTCGGGTTCTGGCGCTCCGTGGGCCATTCGCACCAGGCCTTTTTCAAGGAATGCTTCGTGGACGAGGTGGCCCATGCAGCCCGGCAAGATCCCGTGGCCTGGCGCGCATCCCTGCTGCAAAACCACCCGCGCCACCTGCAGGTGCTGCAAAAGGCGGCGGAACTGGCGGGCTGGGGCAAGCCGCTGGCACCCGGCGCCGACGGCAAACCGCGCGCACGGGGCGTGGCCTTGCACCAGTCGTTTGGCTCCATCGTGGCGCAGGTGGCCGAAGTGTCGATAGGCCCAGACAAAGCCATCCAGGTGCAGCGCGTCGTCTGTGTGATTGACTGCGGCGCGGCCATCAACCCGAATCTCATCACCCAGCAAATGGAAAGTGCCGTGGTGTTTGGCCTGACGGCGGCACTGCATGGCGAAGTCACCATCCAGGACGGCAAGGTGCAGCAAAGCAATCTGCACGACTATCCATTGCTGCGCATGGCCGACTGCCCGCGCATCGAAACGCACATCATGCCCAGTGCGGAACCCCCGGAAGGAGTGGGCGAGCCTGGCGTCCCCCCCGTGGCGCCCGCCGTAGCCAATGCCCTGTTTGCGCTGACGGGCCAGCGACTGCGCGCCCTGCCCTTGCGCCTGGCTTGAAACCCTCATTTTGGAGTTATTGCCATGAGCATCATCGTGCACATCAACGGCACCCCCACCCCGGTCAACGCCGAGCCTGACACCCCTTTGATGTGGGTGCTGCGCGGCGAGTTGCATCTGAACGGCACCAAATTCGGCTGTGGCATGGCCCTGTGCGGCGCCTGCACCGTGCACCTGAACGGCGAGCCGGTACGTGCCTGTGTCACGCCCATCTCGGCCGTAGGAGATGGCAAAGTCACCACGATCGAGGGGGTTCAAGGTCCCGAGGCCGTGGCCCTGCGCGAGGCCTGGACAAGGCTGGACGTTGCGCAATGCGGCTACTGCCAGAGCGGACAGCTGATGTCGGCCTGCGCCCTGCTCAAAAAGACACCTCGCCCAACCGACGCCGACATCGACGCTGCCATGTCGGGCAATGCCTGCCGCTGTGGCACCTACCCCCGCATCCGCGCGGCCATCCATCAAGCCGCAGCGAAGCGGCGCGACTGACGCACGGCGACAACAGTTCTGTAGGGGCCCCAGGAAGACACCATGGCGGCTACCGTCGCCTTGGCCTAAGGTATATCCAGCGACTATCCTGACGCTGAGAATACACTTAGACCCCATGAATAAACCCCAAAAAGCGCCCGACTACGGCACGGAAGACCTTTTGATCAGCCTGTGCAATTCCGTCACGCGGGTGCTGGGCGTTGCCACCCACAGCCAGATCCACTTCTCTGGCATGGTGCAGCGCATCAGCAAAACCTGCCTCAAGCCAGATATCGGCTGTTTCGTGCTCTTTGACGGTGGGTTTTCGGGGTTGGTCATCATCAACTTCTCGGCCCAGGCTGCCATGGAGCTGTATGCCAACTACCTGCTCAACATGGGTATGTCCAAGGAAGACCTTGTTAATTCCTACACGTCGGACGAGGTGAGCAACGTGATGGGCGAGCTGATGAACCAGGTGGTGGGTGACTTCACCGGCAAGGTTCGGCGCGAGCTGCAGACACACATCACCCAAAACCAACCCAAGATGCTTGTGCTCAACAAGCAGGTGCAATTGTCCGTAGACGCCAACCTGGACAAACCCGAGGCGCGGCGCGTGACGTTCTACACCGCCCACAACAATATCTTCTACCTTGAGCTCGCGATCGACCGCACCGAATTCATCAAGATCTATGACTTTGAAGCCCAGGAAGTTCCAGACCCGGACGCTCTGATCGCCCAGTCGCAAGAAGCGCCCGTGGTTCCGACGCCGCCGCCTGCCGGTCAGGAAGACACGGACGCCCTGCTCAAGTCGCTGGGGATGTGAAGAGGTTCGCTGGTTGACGTGTCACGCACGTCGAGCCACTCTTGGGCGCGCGGAAAGGCTCGGCAGTGCTGGGGAACCTCTGCATAACTCCCTGCGGTCTGCGCTGGCGCGGGCTCGGGCAGTCCACGGTGTTGCATTTCTTGCCACTCGCCAGGCTATTGGCTGCAACAAGCGCCTAGTGGACTATCCCGATCCGCACCAGCGCATCCTCGCGAGGGTTATGC
>JBKCTS010000182.1:0-1125 GCA_046318695.1 Acidovorax sp. | reverse complement strand
ACACACAGCAGTTGCGCACCACGCGTGGCGTGCTGCCCTACCGGCACCTGGTGCTGGCCCACGGCGCGCAACCGGCGCTGCCGTACAGCCTGCCCGCCGCATTGTGCTGGCGCGTGAACCACCTGGGCGCTTATCTGCGGTTGCGTGCAGCCTTGGGCAACACCCCGAAGGACATACTGATCGTCGGCGCCGGTCTGATCGGCAGCGAACTGGCCAACGATCTGGCGCTGGGCGGCCACCGCATCACGCTGCTGGATACGCAGCCCGAACCGCTGGCGCGCTGGCACGACGCGCAGGCCGGCGCGCAGGTGCTCCAGGCCTGGCAAGACCTGCCGATTCGCTTTGTCGGCGGCGTGAGCGTGGCGCAACTGGGTCGATTGAACGGGCGCTACCACCTTGCCACCGCGTGCGGCCAAAGCTTCGTGGCCGACCAGGTGATCGCCGCCACCGGCCTGCAGACGCCGAACCGACTGGCGCACAGCGCCGGGCTGGCGTGGCGCAATGGCATTGACGTGGAGCCCGCCACGCTGCGCACCAGCGACCCGCGCATCCACGCCCTGGGCGACTGCATCACCGTGGACGGGCAGGCCAGCCGCTTTATTGAACCGATCGCGCGCCAGGCGCGTACCATCGCGTCAGACATCTGTGGTGGCACACCACAGCCCTATGAAACGAGACCGGCGCCGGTGCGTGTGAAAACGACGTCGCTGCCACTAACGCTGCACTGAGCACTATGCCGACTTTCGACCTTTATGGCTTCTGGCGCACCTCGGCCACCTACCGCGTGCGCGTGGCCTTGGCCATGAAGGGGCTGCAGGCGCACGAGCACATCGTCAACCTCGACACCGGCGAACAGCACTCCCCAGCCTACCGCGCCCTCAACCCGCTGGGCGGCATCCCGACGCTGGTGGAGCCGGGCCATGCGCCGCTGACACAGTCGCTCGCCATTCTGGAATTTCTGGAAGAAACGCAGCCCGAGCCGCCGCTGCTGCCACCCGACCGACACGGCCGTGCCCGCGTGCGTGGGCTGGCGGGCATGCTGGCAGCCGACACGCACCCGCTGATCACGCCGCGGGTGAAGAAGTACCTCACGACGCAGGGCCGCTTTGACGATTCCGACTGGCG
>JBKCTS010000181.1:0-3286 GCA_046318695.1 Acidovorax sp. | reverse complement strand
CCTCACCGTGCAGCCCGGTGAAATGGTCGCGCTGATCGGAGCGTCTGGCTCGGGCAAATCCACGCTGCTGCGCCATGTGGCGGGCCTGGCCGTTGCGGACGCCGCCAGCGAGTCTCTCATTGAGGTGGGGGGGCGCTGCGTGCAGCGTGCGGGGCGCATCCACAGCGACATCCGGAGCACGCGTGCGCAGGTGGGCTTTGTATTCCAGCAATTCAACCTTGTCGATCGTTTGCCGGTGATGACGAACGTGCTGGTGGGTCTGCTTCACCGAACGCCCTGGTGGCGCGCCTGGTTGCGCATGTTCAAGACGCAAGAGCGCGCGCTGGCCCTGGAGGCCCTGGGTCGGGTGGGTATTGCCGAGTGCCACGCACAGCGTGCTTCCACGCTGTCGGGCGGGCAGCAGCAGCGTGCTGCCATTGCCCGCACGCTGGTGCAGGGCGCCAAGGTGGTGCTGGCCGACGAGCCCATCGCCTCGCTGGACCCCGAATCCTCGCGCAAGGTGATGGACATCCTGGCGCGCATCAACCGGGAGGACGGCTGCACCGTGATCGTGTCACTGCACCAGGTGGACATGGCCGTGCGCTACTGCCCGCGTGTGGTGGCGCTGCACCAGGGCCAGGTGGTGTACGACGGCCCTTCAGCGGCCCTGACACCCGCCCTGCTGCGCAGCCTCTACGGCGTGCATGCCGACGAAATCCTGGCAGATACCTCGGCTGCCGCTCCAGCCGCTCACCCCATGGCGCCGGTGTCAACGCCGGCGCAGGTGCCGCACTGGGCGCCCGCCATGGCGCAGGCCGCCTGAAGGCGCCACTGCAGCGCATTGCCTTATTGCTCTTACTACCTTTTTTTGGAGTCTTTTATGTTCAAGCAACTGTGCGCCGCTGCGGCGCTGGGTCTGGGTCTGTCCGCCGCAAACGCCCAGGACATCAACTTCGGCATCATCTCCACCGAATCCACGCAGAACCTCAAGGCCGATTGGCAGCCGCTGCTGGACGACATGGCCAAACAGACGGGCCTCAAGATCAAGGCGTTCTTCGCCCCGGATTACGCCGGCATCATTGAAGGCATGCGCTTTAACAAGGTGCATGTGGCCTGGCTGGGCAACAAGTCGGCCATGGAGGCCGTTGACCGCGCCAATGGCGAAGTCTTTGCGCAAGTGGTCAATGCAGACGGCGCACAGGGCTACTACTCGCACCTCATCGTGCACAAGGACAGCCCCCACAAGACGCTGGACGACGTGCTCAAAAATGGCAAGTCGCTGAGCTTTGGCAATGGCGACCCCAACTCGACTTCGGGCTTTTTGGTGCCTGGCTACTACGCGTTTGCGCAGAACAAGATCGACGTGAAGACGCATTTCAAAGTGGTGCGCAGCGCCAACCACGAAACCAACGCCCTGGCCGTGGCCAACAAGCAGGTGGACGTGGCTACCAACAACAGCGAGGACCTGGAAAAAATCCAAGACCGCCAGCCTGAGAAGTTCAAGGACATCCGGATCATCTGGACCTCGCCGCTCATCCCGCTGGACCCGCTGGTGCTGCACAAGGAACTGCCCGACGCCACCAAAACGAAGATCCGCAACTTCTTCTACAACTATGCCAAGACCGATGCCCGCGAGAAGGACATCGTAATGAAGATCTCCAAGCTCTCGGGCTTCAAGCCTTCCAGCAACGCGCAGCTCACGCCGATCCGCCAACTGGACCTTTTTGGCAAGCGCAACCGTATCGAGGGCGATGCCACGCTGGCGGATGCCGACAAGAGGACCCGCCTGGCCGAGATCGACCAGCAGCTGGCATCCCTGAAGTAAGTCGCTCTTGCATCGCTGCCTGGTATTGCCATGTCCTCTGCTCTGAATCCTTCGCTGGCCACTCTGGCCAGCAGCGCGGCGCCCAAGCGCAGCCTGCTTTGGTACCTGTCCGGGGGCATCTTGCTGGTGCTGCTGGCCGCGTCGTGGAACGGCGCCGACATGCGCCCGCTGGATCTGTGGAACGACTCGGGCAACATGGCCCGCTACGCGTCTGAGTTTTTCCCGCCCAACTTTGGCCAGTGGCCGCTGTATGTGCAGGAAATGCTGGTCACGCTGCAAATTGCACTGTGGGGCACGGCGCTGGCCGTCATTACCGCCGTGCCGCTGGCGCTGCTGGCCTCGTCCAACATCGCGCCTTGGTGGGTCAATCAACCCGTGCGCCGGGTGCTGGACGCGTTTCGCGCCATCAATGAGATGGTGTTTGCCATGCTGTTTGTGGTGGCCGTGGGGCTGGGGCCTTTTGCCGGGGTTCTGGCGCTGTGGATCCACACCTCGGGCACGCTGGCCAAGCTGTTTTCCGAAGCCGTGGAGGCCATTGACCCGCAGCCGGTCGAAGGCATTCGTTCCACCGGGGCCAGCGCACTGCACGAAATCATCTACGGGGTGATCCCGCAGGTCATGCCTCTGTGGATCTCGTACACGCTGTACCGCTTTGAAGCCAACGTCCGCTCGGCATCGGTGGTGGGCATGGTGGGGGCAGGCGGTATTGGCGTGGTGCTGTGGGAAATCATCCGCGGCTTCCAGTACGCAGAGACCTGTGCGGTGATGCTCATCATCGTGGTCACCGTCAGTGTGATCGACCTGGTGGCTGCACGCATTCGTACAGCGCTGATCTGAACAAGGAGTACGCCCTGGCACTGAGCTTTGATGACATCGAACACCTGCTGTCCACCCGCGGTTTTCACCAGTATGGCCGCGAGGCGGTGAGCCAACTGGAGCACGCCCTGCAGTGCGCCCAACTGGCCGAGCAGGCTGGCGAGACGCCTGCGACTGTTGCGGCTGCGCTGTTGCATGACCTGGGCCATTTGCTGGCCCCCGGCGGCGATAACGCCGGGCAGGACGATCTGCACCAGTTCGTGGCGCTTCCGTTCTTGCGTGGTCTGCTGCCCGATGCGGTGCTGGAGCCCATCCGATTGCATGTGGACGCCAAGCGTTACCTGTGCGCCATGGAGCCAGGCTATTGGGAGACGTTGTCGCCCGCATCGCAGCACAGTCTGGTGCTGCAGGGCGGGCCCATGACCGCACCCGATGCAGAGCACTTTGCCAGCCAGCCATTTGCTCAGGAAGCCATCCGCCTGCGCCGCTATGACGACCACGCCAAGGTGTCCGGCCTGGCCACCCCGCCGTTGGCGCACTACCTTGATATCGTCCGCGCTACGGCGCTGCCTCTGAGCGCGACAGCCCGGGAGCGCGCAGCCCTGCAAGCCGCCCACGCGGCCTAGCTAAGTCAAGTCCGGCTGGCCCATCACCCACCCGAAAACC
>JBKCTS010000180.1:0-3235 GCA_046318695.1 Acidovorax sp. | reverse complement strand
GTCCAGCCGGGCGTGCAGGGCGTGCAGGTGGCCCCTGAGGCGCCCGACGCCACCGCCCCCCGCGAAGCCTTGGGCCCATTGGCCGAAAATAGTATTAAAAATAGCCCATAGCGCACGCCCATAGGGCGCTTGGTGCTATCGAACATATAGCAACATGATCCAGCCCCGCTCGGTTCACCTTTCGCAAGGCATCACGCTCGAGTGCCGCACCAGCGGCATGGCGGGCAGGCCGGTGCTGGTGTTTTTGCACGGCTTTCCCGAGGGCGCATTCATCTGGGACGACCTGTTGCTGGCCTTCTCGCGCCCAGAAAACGGCGGCTACCGCTGCGTGGCCCCCTACCTGCGCGGGTTTGGGCCATCCAGCAGCCCGGCCGAGGTCACCGCTTCTCGGGCCACGCACCTGGTACGCGAGCGGGCCGCGCTCATCGAAGCAGAAAGCGCCGCTGGCGCGGTGGAGTGCCTTGTGGCACACGACTGGGGCGGTGCCGTGGCCTGGAACCTGGCCAACCAGCAGCCCGGGCGCATGAAGCGGCTGGCCATCATCAACTCGCCCCACCCCGGCGCATTCCTGCGCGAGCTGCAACACGACGCCGCCCAGCAGGCAGCCAGTCAGTACATGCACTTCCTGTGCCGCCCGGACGCCGAAGCGCTGCTGGCCGAAAACGGCTTCCGCCGCCTTTTCGGCTTCTTCGACAAGCCCGACGGCAGCGCGCCCAGTTGGCTGACCGACAGCGTGCGCGCTCAGTACCTGGCGCTGTGGCAGCACGGGCTGACAGGCGCCTGCAACTACGACCGCGCCAGCCCGCTGCGTCCGCCGCGCGAGGGTGACCCAGGTGCGCAATCGGTCACGCTGCCGGACTCCATGCTGACCGTGAGCGTGCCCACCCTGGTGCTGTGGGGCATGGACGACCCAGCACTATTGCCCGGCCTGCTGAACGGCCTGCCCGGCTGGGTGCCCCGGCTGCAACTCACCGAGGTGGACAAGGCCTCGCACTGGATCGTGCACGAGCAACCGGAGCGCGTGGCACTGGAGCTCAAGCGCTTTTTGCAACTAAATTGATAGCAATAAAAGCTTACGCATCAAGCGTGAGGCAATTATTTTCCTTGAAAAATCGCCCCACAATGCGGCAGGGCGATCGGCGCGACTCTGCCCGTCATTGCCACCGACTCAATACACCGACGCCTCGCCCACCGGCCGGGTTTTGAAGCGCTTGTGCACCCAGTAGTACTGGCCGGGCGACACGTCGATGTAGCCTTGCAACTGCGCGTTCATGCGCGCGGTATCAGCCTCTGCGTCGTCGGACGGAAAGTCGGGCCAGGCCGGTGTGATCTCGGCCACATAGCCTGAAGGCGTCAGCCGGGTCACCATCGCAATCACCTTGGCCCGACCCAGGCGCGCAAAGCGCGACAGCGACGGTACGGTGGCAGCCTGCACGCCGTAGAAAGGCACAAACAGCGAATCGTTGCGCCCAAAGTCCATGTCGGGCAGCAGATACAGCAGCCCACCCTTGCGCAGATTGGCAATGATGGGCTTGACGCCGTCGCTGCGGTTGAGCATGCGCACATCGCCAAATCGCTGGCGGCCCTCGCGAAACCATGCGTCCACAGCCGGATCGGGATGCGTGGAAAAAATCGACGTGAAAGCCCGCGGCGTGTGCAGCGTGAGGGCCGAGCCGCCCGCGTCCATCCCGTAGAAATGGGGGGCAAAGATGATGGTGGGCGTGTCGCCTTCGAGCTCCTGCAAAGCACCCGAGAGCTTGACCCGCCGCAGCACCACATCGCGCGGGGCAAACCACAGCCAGCTGCGGTCCAGCCACGACTGGCAGAACACCACAAAGGTCTCCTGCGCCCAGGCACGCCGCTGCGCTGCTGGCACATCTGGGTAACACAGCGCCAGATTGCGCAGCGCCACGCGGCGGCGCGGCGCGGCCAACATGAACAGCACACGGCCAATCAGCCAGCCCATGCCACGCAGCAGCGGCAGCGGCAGCGGCGCCAGCACCCGCATGAACCACACGCCCAGCCGCCCGGTCATGCGAGTGCTCCGTCGGCGGAGGCGGCTTCGCCACGGGGCTGTTTGTAGCGGCCATAACCCCACAGGTACTGCCCGGGGCACTGACGAATCAAGTGTTCCATGGCCTGATTCATTTGGACCAACGCTTCCCCCATGTCAGCGGACAGCGTGTGCGACAGCGGCTCGAAATACGCGGCAAAGCCTCGACCCCCGGCCAGGCGCTCGCAGCGCACCAGCACCACGGCGGCGCCCGTCTGCTGCGCCAATCGAGCCGCCAGCGTCATGGTGTACGCATCACGTCCAAAGAAGGGTGCCCACTGCCCCTGCCCCTGGGGCGGCACCTGGTCTGGCAGCAGGCCCACCGCTTCGCCGCGCCGCAGGGCTTTGATCATCTGGCGCACGCCAGCCAGCGTGGTGGGCACCGCCAGCATGCCGGGGCGGTTGCGCGCGGTTTCCATCACGCGGGCCAGCCAGGCCTGGCGCGCGGGCCGGTACAGCACGGTGATGGGGCCGCGACTTTCGCTCCAGCGCCGCGCCGCCGCCTGTGCAGACAACTCGAAGCAGCCCAGGTGCGGCGTCAAAAACACGACGCCGCGCCCTAGCGCATACGCGTCGTCCACACAGGCGTGGCCGATGACGGTGCAAGGCAGCGGAGCGCCCAGCCACAACCTGGGCAGCTCGGCCACCATGCGGCCGGCTTGCCCCACCGCCGCACGCACATCGGCAAACCGGTAACCCGCCCGCGCTGCATTCGCCAGGAACCGCCGTCGGTACGTGGGCGATGCGGCAAACGCCACCCATCCCATGGCCGCGCCCAGTGCATGCAGCAACCACAGTGGCAGGACAGAAAAGAATCGCAAGACGACTGGCATTAAAATGAACGGGTCGCTGAGTTAAATGAGCAACTTGCAGGGCGACGTTAAAAACATCTGCTAAAGCGTTCGCCAAAGCTCCCAGGCTGCGGGCGACGCCCAAAATGCCGGAACACAGGAGTTTATTCAAATGGCGAACGACTTTCTCTTCACCTCGGAATCCGTATCGGAAGGCCACCCCGACAAGGTGGCCGACCAGATCTCCGACGCGATCCTCGACGCGATCCTCAGGCAGGACTCCCGCAGCCGCGTAGCCGCCGAAACGCTGACCAACACCGGCCTGGTCGTTCTGGCGGGCGAGATCACCACCAACGCGCATGTCGATTACATCCAGGTGGCGCGCGACACC
>JBKCTS010000179.1:0-4215 GCA_046318695.1 Acidovorax sp. | reverse complement strand
GACTATAGGTTTACAAGGGTCGTACTGTCAGCATAATCAGACCTGCCGCGTGCATGGTGACTAAAGGCCCAATGAATCAAGCACTTGGAAGTGAAACCGCATAAAACACTGAAAATTCCCGCGTTCAGTGACCGAGGTTTCGACCATCAAAAGCCCTTGACGACCAGCGTAAAGTTGACTTTTGCACATGGTTTTTGATGCACCTCAGCAATGAGCCTCTATCGCTCATCAGCTCCAAAGTGCAGCTTTTTTTGTTCGAGCGATTGATTCATAACGATTTTTTTCAAACTGCTGGTTTTCCAATCCACCCGTTGGAACCCCGAATTGAGGGGCTTGGGTGCGCACTTGCTCAGGATTTCAACAAAGTTATCCACATGAATGCCGGATGACTGGTCAGTCGCCCGGCGACAAAAGGCTGGTGGCCTGACCGAGGCCGACGCACGGCACGGGCCCCGGTAGGGCCCACCAAGGCACAGGCCGGGCCAGCGCGGCGACAATGCTTGGCTGTACCCGCCGCTGTCCACCTGCCTTGTCCACCCCGCCATCCCCTGCTGCCCGCTGTCTGGTCCATGTCGCGCTGCAAACGCCTTCGCACAGTGGCGTGGGCGACCTGCTGAGCTACGCCAGCGATCGCGCACTGCCGCCCGGAACCCTGGTGCGCGTGCCCCTGGGCGCCCGCGAGGTGCTGGGCGTGGTGTGGGATGCCGATGCTGCCACCGGCGAGCTGCCCGAAGGCGCCACCATGCGTGCCATTGCCGGCGTGCTCGAAGGCGTGGCGCCGCTCAACCTGCCCTGGCGCCGCCTGGTGGCCTTTGCCGCGCGCTACTACCAGCGGGGGCTGGGCGAAGTCGCCCTGGCAGCCCTGCCCCCGCAGCTGCGCGACCTGCGCCCCGAGCAGTTGGCAAGGCGCCTCAAGCGCCCCGCCGGGAGCGTGGGCGGCGTCGCAGACACTATTGAAAACATAGCACTCAGCCAAGAACAGGAGCGCGCAAGAGCACTTATTTCTTCAGAAACCGGGCCCTTCCTGCTGTTTGGCAGCACCGGCAGCGGCAAGACCGAGGTGTACCTGCGCTGCGTGCAGGAAATGCTGGAGGCCGACCCCCAGGCCCAGGCCCTGGTGATGGTGCCCGAGATCAACCTCACCCCCCAGTTGGAGGGCCGCTTTGTAGGCCGCTTTGCCCCGCGCTTTGGCGCAGGCGCTGTGGTGTCGCTGCACAGCGGCATGACAAACCCGCAGCGCCTGAAAAGCTGGCTGGCCGCGCACAGTGGCGCGGCGCGCATTGTGCTGGGCACGCGCATGGCCGTGTTTGCCAGCATGCCGGGGCTGAAACTCATCGTGGTCGACGAGGAACATGACCCCAGCTACAAGCAGCAGGAGGGCGCCCGCTACTCGGCCCGTGACCTGGCGATCTGGCGCGGGCGCGAGCAAGGGGCCAAGGTGCTCTTGGGCTCGGCCACACCGTCGCTCGAGAGCTGGCACGCCAGCCGCCCGCCCACGCCCGAAGACCCCGAAGGCGGCCGCTACGTGCGGCTGCACATGCCCAGCCGCATTGGCGCGGGGGCGCTGGCGCGCGTCAAGCGCGTGGACATGAACCAGCAACCCCGGCGCACGGTGTTCAGCGCCCCGCTGCTGGCCGCCATCACCGAGCGCGTGGGCCGGGGCGAGCAGAGCATGGTGCTGCTCAACCGCCGGGGCTACGCGCCCGTGCTGCACTGCGTGGACTGCGGCTACAAGAGCGACTGCCCGCACTGCAGCGCGCACCAGGTGTTCCACAAAACCGACCGCACTTTGCGCTGTCACCATTGCGGCTACACCGTGCGCGTGCCCCTGCACTGCCCCACCTGCGGCAGCCCCGACATTCAATCCATGGGCCGGGGCACCGAGCAGCTAGAAGAGCAACTGGCCGCCCTGCTGCGCAACGTGCAGCGGCCCGACGGCCACCCCGCCCGCATTGCCCGCATCGACGCAGACACCACCCGCGCCAAGGGTGCGCTGGAAGAACAGCTGGCCCAGGTGCATGCGGGCGAGGTCGATGTGCTGGTGGGCACGCAGATGATTGCCAAGGGTCACGACTTCCGCCGCATCACGCTGGTGGCCGCCGTGCAGCCCGATGGCGCGCTGTTCAGCAGCGACTTTCGGGCGTCGGAACGCCTGTTTGCCCTCTTGATGCAGGCTGCTGGCCGGGCCGGGCGCGATGCCGCCTACGTGGCCGCGCAGGCCACCCAGGCCGAGATGTGGGTGCAGACCTATCACCCCCAGCACGCCGTGTACGAGGCGCTGCGCAGGCACGACTACGAGGCCTTTGCCGCGCAGCAACTCAAAGAGCGGCAGGAGGCTGCCATGCCGCCCTTTGCCTTCCAGGCACTGCTGCGCGCCGATGCGCGCACGCAGGAGGCGGCCCAGGGTTTCCTGCAGGCGGCCACGGCGGCAGCCCATGCGGCCGGACTGCCGGGGCTGGATGGCACGGTGGTTCTGTTTCCACCCGTGCCGCTGGCCATCCAGCGCGTGGCCAATGTGGAGCGCGCCCAGATGCTGATGGAAAGCGGCAGCCGCGCCGCCCTGCAACGCTTTCTGGCGGCCTGGCAGCCGGTGCTGCAGGCCACCCGCAACCAGCCCGCGCACAAGGGCCTGATCCGCTGGCTGGTGGACGTGGACCCGCTGGCGATCTGAGCGCCTGCGGGGCAAGCACCCATCAGCCCGCGCCGGACTGCTGGGCGTCGTCGTACAGGTGCGTCTGCAGGATCTGCCGAAAGCTGGCCATGGCAGGCGCTGTGGTGCGGCCTGCCAGCGTGATGACGGCATAACGGGCCCGGGCGCGCAGGTCTGGCTGCATGGGCAGCAAGGTCAGCCGTCCGGCATCCAGCCCCGCCCGGGCCGCCGCGTGCACGCCCAGGAACACGGCGTCCGACTGCTCCACCGTGGCCAGCAGCACGGAGACGTCGTCGCACTCCAGCCGCACCATCTCCGACGGATGCGCCTGCAGGCCATACTGGTCCACCATCAGCCGGATCACCTCGTCCGACAGGGGCGTGCAGGCCACGGGGTACTTCAGCACCTGCGGCAAGGTAACGCGCGTCGCACCGGCCAGCGGGTGACCGGCCCGCACGATGAAGCCCGCGCGCTGCTCGGGCAGCGCCTCGATTTGCAGATCGGCCGCGGGCACCACACGGCGCAGGTCCACCACCAGGGCATCGCACTGCCGGTTGCGCAGTTGCATCACCAGCAGCTCAGCCGGCCCGTGGGTCACGGAAACGCGCAGGCCCGGGTACTCGCGGGCCACAGTGGTCAACAGCGGCACGGTGAGCAGCGCCGCAGGCCCCGACCCCAGCCCCACACTGATGCGGCCCAGGTCACCGTGCTGCAGCAGGCGCGCACTGTCGCGCAGGGCCTCCAGGTCGCGCAGGATGGGGCGCGCCCGGGCCACCACCTCCAGGCCCAGGGGCGTGAGCGTGTTGCGCTTGCCCAGGCGGTCGAGCACCGGGCCGCCCAGTTCCGACTCCAGCCCCTGGATGCTGCGGCTGAGCGCCGATTGCGTGATGAACAAACGCACCGCCGCCCGGCTGAAAGAGCCCGTATCGGCAATGGCCAGCAGGTGTTCCAGGTGGCGCAGGTTCATTTTTCTATGAGTTAAGCGAATTATTTTAAGGAAAATAATACATTGGACGCATAAGCATGGACTCCCTAGGATTCGCCCACAACCCATCCACCCGGAGACAACCCATGCCCGCATCCCTTCCCCGCCTGGCCAGCCGCACCGCTGCACTCCTTGGCGGCCTGCTGTTCAGCGCCAGCCTGCTCGCCCAGAGCGCCTACCCGTCCAAGCCCGTCACGCTGATGGTGCCCTACCCCGCCGGTGGCGTGTCCGACGTGATTGCGCGCACGGTCAACAACACGCTGTCCAAGCAGCTCGGCCAGCCGGTGATCGTGGAGAACCTGGGCGGCGCCAGCGGCTCCATCGCAGCGCAAAAAGTGCTCAGCCAGCCCTCGGACGGCCACATGGTGTTCCAAGGCTCGCCCAACGAGCTGATCCTGGCGCCCCTGGCCCTGTCGGCCGTGAAATTCAAGAGCGAAGATTTCCGCCTGGTGAACATGATCGCGACCGCGCAGATCGGCTTCCTCACCCGCGGCAACCTGCCCGTGAACAACATCGACGAGTTTGTGGACTACGCCCGCAAGCAGGCCCAGCAGGGCCGTCCCATCAGCTACGCCAGCGT
>JBKCTS010000178.1:0-2222 GCA_046318695.1 Acidovorax sp. | reverse complement strand
CATCCAGCGCAAGCCCCGCCCACACCGCAGCCACCAGCGCACAGCCGGGCGACCCACGCGCGGGTCACGCGCAGCCGGGCGCAGCGCTGGTGGAATTCGTGTCCTCCGCCACCATCCGCGAGCGCTCGCTTCACATCTTTGACCGCAGCTTTGCCGTCACCTACTGGCTGCAGGCCGTGGCCATCGGCATCGGGCTTTTTGGCGTGGCCGCCAGCTTCAGCGCCCAGGTGCTGGCCCGCCGCAAAGAGTTTGGCCTGCTCGCCCACCTGGGCCTCACCCGCCGCCAGATCCTGGCCGTGGTGGCGGGCGAAGGCGCTGCATGGACTGGGGTGGGCGCCGCCGCCGGGCTGCTTCTGGGGCTGGCCGTGTCGGTGGTGCTGGTGCATGTGGTCAACCCGCAGAGCTTTCACTGGACCATGGACCTGAGCCTGCCCGGGCCCCGGCTGTTGGCGCTGTGCCTGGCGGTAATGGCGTCGGGCACCGTCACGGCCTGGCTGGCCGGGCGGGCCGCTGCGGGGCGGGATGCGGTGATGGCGGTGAAGGAAGATTGGTAGGGGTTTAGCGTGCAGGCGCCCGAGTCTTCTTCCACACAGCGGCCTGTGCATGGTAAGCCAAACAACCTTTGGCTTCCTGCGGCGAGGATCGACCCTGAGGATGCAGCAAATCGACGATCAAATTCGTCACCCTACTATGGAGTTAAGGAAGCTCTGCATAACCCTCGCAAGGATGCGCTGGTGCGGATCGGGATAGGCCACAGGGCGCCCAGCCAATAGCATGGCTATTGGCAAGAAAAGCAACGCCGTGGACTGCCCGAGCCCGGGCCCGCCCAGACCGCAGGGAGTTATGCAGAGGTTCCTTAACCGCTGGGGGGGCTTCGACACGCGGCAAACGCGCCGCCATGCCCCATCCCATGCTCGCCCCTGGCGCAACGCGATTGCGTCGCTGGCTCAGGCGTCTTCGCCGGTGACCGTGGTGCAGCGTTCAAACCGCGGTCGCAGCACGCCGTCCACCACCACATGGTCTGCAAACATGGCGGCCGGGCGCACCCACAGGCCGCGCTGCCCGTAGAGTGCGCGGTACACCGTCATGGCCTCCAGGGTTTCGCTGTGTCGCGCCGTGCCGATCACTTCGTAGATCATGCCCTTGTAGTGGCGGTACAGCCCCGGTGGCGGGGTGTCAGGCAGGGATGGAAGGTCGGAGTCGTTCATGGTTAGGATAGCGACTGGCAAAAATCAACCACGCGAGAGGGGTGCGCTTGGATCAGGCAGATTTTGTGCACCTCGTGCGCTTGAGCGAACACGACAGTGCTGACAACAACCGAGCCTATCGACTGCGCCTGGCCGCGTTTGCCGCGCTCGGCTATGTCTGGGTGCTCGGCTGCCTCTTGCTGGCCATCGGCATTCTGGCCTGGGCGCTGCCCGCGTTGCTGTCGGGCAGGTTTCGGATTGTCATGGTTTTTGCATGGCTGGGCGCCGCCGCACTGTTGTGGGTGAGCGTGCGGGCGCTGTGGGTGCGGCTTGACCAGCCTTCTGGCGTGGAGGTGACCGCGCTGGAGGCCCCCGACCTGTTCGAAGCGCTTGAGCGAATCCGCCGCAAGATCAAGGGCCCGCCCATCCACAAGGTCACGCTCAACGACGAGTTCAACGCAAGCATCCAGCAACTGCCTCGCTTTGGCCTGCTGGGTGGTTCGGTCAACCACCTCACCATCGGTCTGCCGCTGATGCTTGCGCTGGACCGCCCCCGGTTGATGGCCGTGCTGGCCCACGAGTATGGCCATCTGCGCGGCGACCACGGGCGTTTTGCAGCCTGGATCTATCGCACGCGCCTGTCATGGATGCGCCTGAACCACAGCCTGTCTGACAACGTGGGGCCCGTGGCCGCTGCCACGCAGATGTTCATGCGCTGGTACTTTCCGCGCTTTTCGGCCAGGACCTTTGCACTGGCGCGCCAGGATGAATACGAGGCCGACGGCATCGCTGCGCGGCTGCTCGGGCGGGACGTTACGGCTGCAGCGCTGATCGAGATCGAGGTGCGCGGGGCCTGGCTGCGCTCGGAGTTTTGGCGGGCACATTGGAGTGCGGCGGCTGGCAGTCTGCTGCCCGTGGGGCCGTACCGCAGGATGCGCAAGCTGCTTGCGGCCCCGCCCGATGCCGCTTTTGCCAACGATGCGCTGCGCCAGGCCCTCAAACGCCTGAGCAACCTGGACGATACCCACCCTGGAC
>JBKCTS010000177.1:0-1428 GCA_046318695.1 Acidovorax sp. | reverse complement strand
GCTCAAGACGGCCTGCGGCAGCGGTGGCACGGTGAAGGACGGCGTGATCGAAGTGCAGGGCGACCATGTGGAACGCGTGATGACTGCTTTGCAAAAGCTGGGCCACAAGGTCAAGCGCGCCGGCGGTTGAGGGGGGGCAGAAGCGAGGGCGTTTTACGAGTGCTGCCGTCGCATTCTCGATGTCCTGTATGGTGCGCTCGCCATGCTGCCCTGCCGCAGTAAGCCTCGGGGGGGAGGCTGCGTGTGAGTGATCCATCGCAGGGCACCACTTTCTGATGCATCTGTTGCTGAAGCGTCTTGCGCGCAGCCCGGAGGTTGAGCGGGGTGTCCCTGGCAGAACATCGACTGTTGTTGTGCGCTACGCCAGCCTGCACGTCTGCGATACGGTGCAGTTGCGGTTCAGGGCGCTGTGGGCCTGCAGCAGGCATTGCTCGCCCAGGGTGCGTCTGTTGGTGGACCACCTGGGGGCGGGGCTGCCCAACTCGCCATAATCGCTACGTTACCGCCAACCACATCGAGGGAGTGCTTATGAGAGGCAACGTTGCCGCGTTTGTTCTGATCGCTCTGGGAGTCTTTTTTCTGCTGACCAATCTTGGACTCATCAGCATCAGTCTGCGCGAGCTGCTGCGCGTGTGGTGGCCGGTGGGCCTCATTGCGGTGGGCCTGGCTTTGTTTTTTACGCCGGGCGGCAAGAGGAAGTAGCACCCGGCATGGGCTGCGCCAGAGCGTGAACCTTGCACCGGGGTGGAGCATGTTCACATCACGTCTCTCTGGCGGCGGGACAAAAGGCCCGCAGCCGCTTCAGCGCAGCACTTCCAGCAGCCGGTCCAGTCCGCCCATGTTGATGGCCACGTTGGCCTGCGCGCGCACGGCGGGCTTGGCGTGGTAGGCCACCGACAGGCCCGCGGCTGCCATCATGGGCAGGTCGTTTGCGCCATCGCCGACGGCAATGGCCTGCGCTGGCGAAATACCCGTCAGCGAGGCCACTTCGAGCAGCGTGCGGCGCTTTTCGGCTCCGTCGCAGATGTCGCCCCATGCCTGGTCCACCATGCGGCCGGTGAGGTGGCCGTTGTCGATCTCCAGCACGTTCGAGCGGGCCAGGTCGATACCCAGCCCCGCCTTCACGCGCTCTGCAAAAAACGTGAAACCGCCAGAGACCAGCAGCGTGGTCAGGCCTGCGGCCTTGGCGGCCGTAATCAACTCCCGCGCGCCGGGGTTAAAGCGCAGGCGCTCGCTAAACACCTGTTCCATGTGCTGCACGGAGACGCCTTTGAGCAGTGCCACGCGTTGGCGCAGGCTTTCCTTGTAGTCGGTAATCAGGCCTTGCATGGCGGCCTCGGTGATGGCGGCTACCTCGGCTTTGCGGCCTGCAGCGTCGGCGATTTCGTCCACGCACTCGAGGTTGATGAGGGTGGAGTCCATGTCGAA
>JBKCTS010000176.1:0-3997 GCA_046318695.1 Acidovorax sp. | reverse complement strand
CCCTTGACCGCTGGAGCAATTTCCGAAAACGCTGGTTCGTCGAAGACGCCAGCGGTGCGATTGTGCTGCTGGCCTTGTGGCCGATGGCGCTGCTGTTTCCGGCGGCGGTGCCGTTTGGTCTGGGCCAGGTTCTCGAGCGCGCTGAAAACGCGTTGGTCCTGCTCCTGCAAGACACGCCTTTTCTCGACTGGTTGCCCATGCGCGAGGGAGCGTTTGAGCCCCTGTCGCACGGCGGTGAACTGCTGGTGGTGTCGCTGGGGTTGCTCGTTCCTGTGCTGCTGGGCTACTGCGTGATCCGGCAGGCGGGCCGCCGCGCCTTGTTTGCCTTGTGGGTGGTGCTTGTCGGTGTCGCGTTCACGGCGCTGTCGGCTGCCCTGAGCTGGGGGCCGCTTAACGCATGGGGGTGGCTGGGCGCGCCCGCGCGTGTGGGCCTGTGGGCTGCGGTGGTGGTGGCGGTGCCTATGCTGGCCGTGCCGCACAGGGCGTGCGCGGCCGTGCTGCTGGTGGTGCTGGTGTGGCATTTGTCGCTGCTCAACCATGCGCCCACCAGCGCGTACTTTGCGCAAACCCTGCAGATTTGGGAGCAGGGTCGCTTCATCCGTTTTTACGGCCTGGGCCAGTGGCTGGGCTGGCTCTGGCCGTATGCAGCCCTCGTGTACGTGCTCATCCGGGTGTCGCGCCGCGATCGCTCCGTCTGAGGCCGCCCCCGCTCGCCCTGCGCCCCAGCGGGCGGCTTCGTAGAATGCCGTTATGAGCGACCAACCCACTGCACCTGGCTACTACCAGCGCCACATCTTCTTTTGCCTCAATGAGCGCAGCAACGGCGACGACTGCTGCGCCCACCACAACGCCCAGGCCGGTTTCGACCGCTGCAAGGCGCAGGTCAAGGCAGCCGGATTGGCAGGGGCCGGCAAGGTCCGCGTGAACAAGGCGGGGTGCCTGGACCGCTGCGCCGCCGGCCCGGTGGCCGTGGTGTATCCCGAGGGCACCTGGTACACCTATGTGGATGCGGCGGACATCGACGAAATTGTGGAGTCGCACCTGAAAAACGGCCAAATCGTCGAGCGGCTGGTGACACCCGCAGAACTGGGCCGCTGAGCGCGCGTGGCTGACAAGGCTGCGCCAGGCTGTGTCCTCACCCGCGCCGGGCAGCCCCAAAACTCAACGATTTGTCTCTACAAACTAAGATCTATTATGCGCTTTGAGGCCATGATTTTGTTGCTCTGAAAGCAATGTTAGAAAACACCAATCCTGTGAATGCCCAGACCGAACGCCTGACCCTGCAAGGCCCCGCAGGGGCCATTGAAGCCGTGCGCGATGCCGCCACCACGCCCGATGGCGTGGCACCGCGCGGCATGGCCGTCATTGCCCATCCCCACCCGCTGTTTGGCGGCACCATGGACAACAAGGTCGTGCAGACGCTGGCGCGTGCCTTCGTGCAGTGCGGTTGGACGGCGGTGCGGTTTAACTTTCGCGGCGTGGGCGCGACGGCGGGCGTGCACGACGAAGGTCGGGGCGAGCGCGATGATCTTCTGGCGGTGGTCGAGCAGGTGGCACCGGCGGCGCAGGGCCAGAGCATTGCGCTGGCGGGCTTTTCGTTTGGCGCGTTCGTGACCAGCCACGCCCTGGCCGAGCTCTGGCCCCAGGGCCGCATCGACCAGGTCGTGCTGGTGGGCACGGCGGCCAGCCGATTCGCAGTGGCGCCCATTGCGCCTGCCGCGCATGCCCGCACCCTGGTGCTGCACGGCGAGGCCGACGACACCGTGCCCCTGGCCTCGGTGATGGACTGGGCGCGGCCCCAGATACTGCCCGTCACAGTCATACCGGCTGTAGGGCATTTCTTTCACGGACAATTGCCGCTTTTGAAAAGCTTGGTGGTGCGCCACCTGCAGTCCGGCGTTTGACGGGGCCACCTGTCGCGGCCACAGGTCTGCCTGGGCGCCCCCTGCCGTTATCGCCTTGCCCTGCTGCGCGCGGCGCTTGCGCCCGCCACATTGGCCTCTGGCCATTTTTCTGTTGAGCCCTATCCGCCTTGATCTGCCCATGAAACGAATTTTGTCTGCGCTGCGTTCCCTTGCCGTTCTTGCTGCCGTGGCCTTTGCCGCCTTGGGCGCGCATGCCCAGGCCCCGCAGCCCCCCGAAATTGCCGCCCGCACCTACATGCTGGTGGATGTGAGCGCCAACCAGGTGCTGGCCGCCAAAGACATCGACGCTCCGGTCGAGCAGGCATCGCTCACCAAGCTCATGACCGCTTACCTCGTGTTTGATGCCCTGCGCGCCAAGAAAATCGCGCTGGACCAGAAGCTGCCGGTGAGCGTGCGTGCCTGGAAGATGCCGGGCTCGCGCATGTTCATCGACCCCAAGATGCAGGTGCCCGTACAAGACCTCATCAAGGGCATGATCGTGCAGTCCGGCAACGACGCCACCATGGCGCTGGCCGAAGGCGTGGGCGGCACCGCCGAGAATTTCATCAAGCTCATGAACGACCAGGCCCAGGCACTGGGCATGAAGGGCACGGTCTACAAAAACCCCGAAGGTCTGACCGAACCCGGACACACCACCACGGCCCGCGACCTGAGCGTGCTGGCCATGCGGCTGATGAAGGACTTTCCGGAGTACATGCACTACTACGCCACCAAGCAGTACAGCTACCCCGGAACGCCAGTTTCCAACGGCAGCAACCGCAATTCGCTGCTCTTTCGCGACCCGACGGTCGATGGCCTCAAGACCGGGCACACCGCCGCCGCGGGCTACTGCCTGGTGGCCACGTCCAAGCGAGAGTTTCCGGGCGTGGGCCAGCGCCGCCTGCTGTCCATTGTGCTCGGTGCCGCCAGCGAAAACGCGCGCGCCAACGAAAGCCAAAAGCTCCTGAACTGGGGCTACGCCGCGTTCGAGGCCGTCAAGCTGTTTGATGCCGGTCAGGCCGTTTCGTCCCCCGTGGTGTGGAAGGGCACCGAAAACACGCTCAAGATCGGCCGCCCCGAAGCCATCATCGTCACCGTGCCCGCTGGCAGCGTAGGCAAGATCAAGACCGAAATCGTGCGCCCGGACCCCCTGGTGGCGCCTTTCGCGAAGGGCCAGCCTGTCGGCACGCTGAAGGTTGTGATGGGTGAGCAGGCGCTGGCCGAGGTGCCGCTCGTGGCGCTCGACGCCGTCGATCAGGCCGGCATTCTGGGCCGCGCCTGGGATTCCATCCGTTTGTGGATCAAGTGACAGGGGCTGTGTTGGGTGCTGCGTCGCGGGCCGGGGCTTCTTGCCTGTCGCGCCCCAACCTGATACATTAGAAGGCTTTTCGGAATTTCCGAAGGGATTCACGTTTGCGCTTTTCACGAGGCGCGCTGCTTCTGAGTGAAGCAAATTCACGTTTAGGGACGTAATTCATGCCAACCATCAATCAACTGGTCCGTCAGGGGCGCGAGGTCGAAAAGACCAAGTCCAAGAGCCCTGCGATGGAAAACTCTCCACAGCGCCGTGGCGTGTGCACCCGTGTGTACACCACGACGCCCAAGAAGCCCAACTCCGCTTTGCGTAAGGTTGCCAAGGTGCGCCTGACCAACGGTTTCGAGGTGATCTCCTACATCGGCGGTGAAGGCCACAACCTGCAGGAACACAGCGTGGTGCTGGTTCGCGGCGGTCGTGTGAAGGACTTGCCCGGTGTGCGCTACCACATCGTCCGCGGCTCGCTGGACCTGCAAGGCGTGAAAGACCGCAAGCAGGCCCGCTCCAAGTACGGTGCCAAGAAGCCCAAGGCCAAGTAAGCCCTGGTTTTTCTGGTCCAAAGAATTTTCGGTGCTGTCTCCCGCGTGGCGCGGTGATGCAGCGTAGTGACCCCAAACGCAGGTGTTCTGCGCGGGTCGAGTAAGTGGGAGTCCTTCATGGCTCTCGCTGTGTCTATAAAGATGCCAACTGAAGCAAAGATAGATGTAAACAATGCCAAGTCGTAGCGATGTACCCAAACGTGAACTCCTGCCGGATCTCAAGTTCGGCATTGTAGAGC
>JBKCTS010000175.1:0-11211 GCA_046318695.1 Acidovorax sp. | reverse complement strand
CCCCGCAACCGCCACGGCGCGGGTGTGCCCCTTCGCTGCGCGAAGGGGTCGCAGACGGGGGGACGCCGTTCTTTTGGGTACTTTTCTTTGGCGAAGCAAAGAAAAGTACCTCGCCCGCCGGGGCGACATCCCGGCTTCTGGTCTCAACCAGGGCATGCTGTCGCCACTGGCCAACCAGGCTTCGACAGGCTCAGCCTGAACGGGCGGGGGAGCCAACAGCCACACGGCTCATCGCTACGCGACCCCCCGCAAGATCAGGCCTAGCGAAGCAACGGCCCGAGTGGAAGTCCGCGCCCCATCCCCTCTGTATGCGCCGAGGAGCGCAGCGGGACTTATCCGCAGCGCGTGGTGCGGCAGCAATGAACTTGGGCTAATGGCGTTTAAGGTTTACTACCCGTCCATCGGCAAATGAGCCTTCCAAAGAATTCCCGTCTGCCGACTTGAACGACGCTGTTTGGTTCAAGCAACCTCGAATGACCTGGGCTCCCTCAATCTGAATCACCAAATCGGTGGCCGAGTTTGTCCTGACGCTGATCGGAAGATCTCTTTTGGCACAGGGGTTTTGATTGCGTGAGGAGGCACCGGAAGCACCCGTCATGCGCCAGGCACCCGCCGCATTGGCAACTTTTAATTCCACCTGGGTTTGATTGCCGTTGGTTTCCTTCACCGTGCCTGTCCATGACCCATCCAAGTTAGCCCGTGTTTGGCTGTGCGAGAGGGTCGCAAAAAAGACAAGTGATATCAGCAGTGCAGTGTGCAAGCGCATAAAAGTTCTTTCGTAAGAGTGGATGGAATGAACTGCGCGCACTTTACCGAAGAGCGGTCGGCTTTTTTTCGACTTTGCATAGCTTTACGCGCGTGTGCCGAAGGACACACGCGCTTGGTGAACTGACTCGCTGCGGCTGTTTGAGCGAAGCGCCATGGGCGCGCAGCGAGTTCCGCAGCGCAACCGGCCCGCGAGCACCGCAGGTTGCCCGAAGCGAAGCGCAGGGACGCAGGAAGTGGAGTCGCCCTTTCTTTGGTCACTTTCTTTCGGCGACGCGAAAGAAAGTGACTCGCCCGCCGGGGCGACATCCCGGCTCCTGCGCTCAACCAAGGCACGCGGTCGCCACTGGTCAGCCAGGCTTCGACAGGCTCAGCCCGAACGGTTGGAGGGTGCGCCCAGGCTTCGACAGGCTCAGCCTGAACGGGTGGGGGGCCGACACAGGCTTCGACAGGCTCAGCCCGAACGGGTGGGGGAGTTCAACGGGGTTCGCAGCCAGAAGGGGTGGGCGCCCAACAGCCAAACAGCTCGTCGCTTCGCTCGCCCCCGGAAAGTCGGGCCGAGGCAGGCAATGGCCCGAGTGGATGTCCGCGCCACATCCCCCCAGACAATCACAACCCATCGCTGCGTTTGGCGAAGATGCTACTAAATCAATAGCTTTATGAGCAATATCACCAAGCGCTACTGGCCAAAATAATTCCCAAAAAACCCCTCACGCATGCGTCACCCACTCCACATGCTCTGGCTCATTGAGATGCGGCAAGGTGTTGAAGGTCTGCAACATCAGCCGCTTGGGCGAGATCGAAAACTCCGTCACCGCGCTGTTGCGGATGCGCATGTTCAGCGCAATCGTTACCTCGGGCGCTGTGCCCAGTACCTCGCCCACGGCGGCCGAGATGGGGCCGCCGCTGCTCACCAGCAGCACGTTCTGCCCCGCGTGGTGGTGGCGCACATGGTCCAGCACCGAGCGTACCCCCGCCGAGAAATCTTTCCAGCTTGGCATGCCCTGCGGGCTGATGACACCGGCCATCCACTGCGCCAGCGCGTCGCACAGGATGCGAAAGTGTGCGCGGTACCGCTCGGGCGTATCGGCCGGGCCCAGGGGCTGGGGGTGGATGGCGGTAATCAGCGCGTGGCTGTCGTATTCGTTGAGGCCAGGCAATGGCAGCGCCTCGGGCGACGTTTGCAAGCCTTCAGCAATGCCTTGCAGCGTTTGCGCATGGCGGCGCAGCGTGCCGGTGATGACGGCATCAAACCCCAACCCGCGTTGGCGCCAGTGTTCGCCCAGGCGCACCGCCTGCTGACGGCCCAGGGGGCTGAGCTGGTCGTAGTCATCCGCGCCGAACGAGGCCTGGCCGTGGCGAACGAGGTAGAGGGTTCCCATGCGGGCGATTGTCAGCAAAAATCGCCAAACACGCTTGTCGCAAAAGCGACCGATGCTATTGAATAAATAGCGTTTTGGCGTGATATGGCGTCGCCTTTTTGCCGCGCAGACAGGTGCTGAGCACGGGCCCATCCACTTTATCGCAGGTCAACAGGCCCTTGCGCGCAAGCCCTGGCGACGGTCACGCGCTTGCAACGGCGCGGCCAGGCGGGCATTCATGCAGGGGCCTTCGGTGGCGGGGGCGACTCGGTGGGCAGGCGATACGACGGGCGATCAGCCCGCAGCGCTGGAGGACAGCGTGACCGGGCCGCGCGGTGTGCCCAGTTGCGCGCTGATGCGTGGCACATCGCCCGCACCGATGGCGATGGCGTTTGCCACACCGATGGCATGGCACCCCGCCTGCAGCGCGGCGGCCTGCGGATGCTGCAACGTGAACTGCTGCAGTTGCACGCCACTGGCGGGCAGACTGTCGCAGGGGTGCACAGCGCCCCACTGGATGAGCGTGGGCAGGCAGCCGCCCATCAGGCGCTGGCCGTCGTCGCGCACGGTGATCTGCCACTGCAAAAGACCGGCCGCAGTGGGGCGGCTGGCGGTGATGATGGAGCCGCGATCCATGCCCAGCGCCGAAAGCGCAGCGCAGCACGCTGCCGCGTCGGGCACGCTTGCCACCCAGTGGATGAGCTGCGGGCCATGAGCGCCCACCTGCTGCTGCAAACGGGTGTCATCCATATCAAACCAGCGCTTTGCGCTTTTTGATATTGACTTTGATGCTCCGTTATTGATAGCAATTACTTCCAGGTAGGCGCGAGGGTGGGTGGGGCTGCTGATGTTGAGGATGCGGTTGTGCGTGCCCATCAGCGGATGCTCGCCGCCGGCCGTTGGCGTTACGCCCAGCGTGCGCTCGCACCAGGTCAGGCCGCTGGCCAGGTCAGCGGTGTACACCACCAGATGGTCGACGCCGCACGCCGTCACAGCAGCACCTGGCCGTCGATGCAGGTCACGCTGCTGCCGCCCACCCAGATGGTGTCGCCGTCTTGCTCCACGTGCACGCGCCCTGCGCGGCCCAGGCAGGTGCCCTGGCTGGCGACGTAGTGGCTGGGGGCCAGGCCCGCGCCGATGAGCCACTGCGCCAGCGCGGCATTCAGGCTCCCGGTCACCGGGTCTTCGGCCAGGCCGTTATTGCCGGGGAAGAAGGCGCGCACTTCAAACGCGATGCCTTCGGCGTCGGCGCTGCCCACCACCCCGACCTTGCCACGCGGGCCGATCACGCCCACATCCAGCTGGCCGAGGATGCTGGCGTCGGGCTTGAGCGCCAGCACCTGCGCGCTGCTGCCCAGCATCACGCCCCGCCAGTGGGGGCCGTTATCGCACCAGGCGTGGTGCAGGATGTCGCTGCGCGGCACGCCCAGGCCGCGCGCTATCAGCGCCACATCGTCTTCTGCCAGCGGGCCGCTTTTGATGAGGGGCGGCGCGGCAAAAGCCAGACGATCGCCGTCCTGGCGCAGGGTGATCAGGCCCACGCCACATTCCTGCACCACTTTGCCTGCCGTCTGGGGCTGGCCGCCGGCCCGCAGCCACGCATGGCAGGTGCCCAGCGTGGGGTGGCCTGCAAAGGGCAACTCGCGCCCGGGGCAGAAGATGCGCACGCGGTAGTCGGCCCCGGCAGCACGGGCTTCGGGCGTGGGCGGCAGCACAAACGTGGCCTCAGACAGGTTGGTCCAGTTGGTGAACTGCTGCATTTGCGCTGGGGTCAGGCCGGTGCCGTCCAACACCACGGCCAGGGGGTTGCCTTGGTAGGCGGTGGTGGTGAAGACATCGACTTGTTGGAACGGGCGTTGGTGCATGGCAGGGCGCGTATCAGGAAAGTGGCTGGTCCAGCAGGCCCCGTGCGCCGGGTCGGCTGCTCAATTTGTTGTACCACCGCTCCAGGTGTGGGTGCGCGCTGCGGGTCTGCGGCAGGCCCCACCAGCGGTGGATTTCGCAGCCGACCGGGATGTCAGCCATGGTGAAGCGCTCGCCGGCCATGTAGGGCTGGCGTGCCAGGTGGGCATCGAGCATGGCAAGCAGGGGCTCGGTGGCAGCTATCGACGCGGCGATTAGCGCATCATCGCGCTGGTTTGCGGGCGTGCGGATCCACTGGATGAAGGCGCCTCGGCCAGCGGGATTCAGCGCGGTCTGCTGCCAGTCCATCCACTGCTCGGCCACAAAGCGCTCGCGCAGCGTGTCGGGGTACAGGTCGCCCATGGAGTGCTGCGCACACAGGTAGCGCACGATGGGGTTGGATTCCCACAGCACCACGCCGGTCTCATCATCCTCGATCAGCGGCACCAGTCCGTTGGGGTTGCGATGCAGATACGCTGCTTCGCGCACCATGCCGAACTGCCCGCCCGCGTCGGTGCGCTGCACCTTGATATCCAGCTCCTGCGCGGCCCACACTACCTTACGGACGTTAATGGACGACAAGCGGCCCCAAAGGCGTAGCATGATCAGCGGCTCCTGATTTCGCGGATTGCGGCGGCCAGCGCAGCGATACCGGTGGCAATCTGCTCGGCCGTGGACGTGACGAACGACAGCCGCAGCGTGCGCGGGTCGGCGTGGTCGGCATAGAAGGCCGCGCCGGGCACAAAGGCCACATTGCGCTCGACCGCTTTGGGCAGCAGGTCGATGGCGCTCATGCCTTCGGGCAGGCGCACCCACAGGAACATGCCGCCGTCGGGGCGGTTCCAGTGCACCCCGAGGCCCTGCATTTGCGCGTCCAGCGCGGTCAGCATGGCTTCGCATTGCGCCTTGTACAGCGCGCGAATGGTGGGTACATGGCGGTCCAGGAAGCCGCCCTTCATCACCTCGGCCACCAGGCGCTGGTTGTAGCCGGGCGTGTGCAGGTCTGCTGCCTGCTTGGCCTGCAGCAGCTTGGGGTACACGGCACGGGGCGCCACGATGTAGCCCAGGCGCAGGCCGGGGGCCAGCACCTTGGAGAACGAGCCCATGTAGATGCAGCCCTCGGGGTTGCGGGCCGTGAGCGGGGCGGGCGGGGGGGTATCAAACCACAGGTCGCCATAGGGGTTGTCTTCCACCAGGGGTAGGTTCAGCTCGGCTGCGGCGGCCACCAGTTCGGCGCGGCGCGCCTCACTCATGGTGCGGCCCGTGGGGTTCTGAAAGTTGGGCAGCACGTACAAAAAGCGCGCCTTGTCGGCGCCTGTGCCCAGCTTGGCACGCAGGTCTTCCACCAGCAGCCCTTCGTCGTCGCTGGCCACGGCCACCACCTTGGGCTCCATGGGCGTGAAGGCCTGCAGCGCGCCCAGGTAGGTGGGGGTTTCGACCAGCACGCGGCTGCCTTCGTCGATCAACACCTTGGCGATCAAATCGAGCGCCTGCTGCGAGCCGGTGGTGATGAGGATCTGCTCCGGGTCCACGTTCCAGGGCAGAAAATCAGCAATCGCCTGGCGCAGCGGTGCGTAGCCTTCGCTGGCGGCGTACTGCAGGGCGGCTGGGCCATCCTGGGCCAGCACCGCGGCCGAGGCTTCGGCAAAGGCCGATACCGGGAAGGTCTTGGGCGATGGCAGGCCGCCGGCCAGGCTGATGATGCCGGGCTTTTCGGTGAGCTTGAGGATCTCGCGGATGACCGAGGGGTTCATGCGCGCGGCGCGGCGCGCCAGGGTCCAGGTGTTTTCAGTATTGCCGGTGGGTGGCAGGTCGTTCAGTTTCACTATCGTTCTCCTCCGGGCGGGCCCCAAAAGACCACCCATGTTGCAAAGTCGTCAGAAAAATCCTCGAAGCGGTGCACCTGCCCCGCGGGTACAAACAAGGCGTCGCCAGCCGTGAAAGGGTGGCGTTCATCGCCCTGCACGAAAACGCCGTGGCCGCTGAGGACGAAGTACAGCTCGTCTTGCGTGTGCGGCTGCTGCGGGTCGTGGCCGCGCGGGGCATACAGCTCGGTGCGCATGCTGCCGTGGCGCAGGATTTCCACAAACCGCTGCCCGGCCGGGCCGGGAAGCTGCTCTAGGGCTTGTTCTAAGGAGTATTTCACAGGGCCTCGTTGGTAGGTTCAGGGTTGTCAGAGCAGCACATAACCTGGCGTGTACTCCACCATGCGCACACGGATGTCGCCGAACTGCTGCGTGCGCGAGAAGGCCTGGCCTGCCTGCGCGCTTTGTTCCTCGCGCGGCACGGCGGCCCAGTCGGTGGTGGCAAAGGGGATGTGGCTGATCTTCATGCGGGTCTTCCGGCGGGGCCTACGGGCATCTTCTTGCCCACATACACCGTGGCCATCACGGCCAGGGCAAACAGCAGCGTGGCCAGGTCCAGCCGCTCGCCTGCCAGCGGCACGGCAAACAGCAGGCTCAAAAATGGCTGCATCAGCTGGATCTGGCTCACCCGCACGGCGCCGAGTGCCAGGGCGCGGTACCAGGCAAAAAATCCGATCCACATGGAAAACAGCGACACATAGGCAAAGCCGATCCAGCTGGTGGTACTGATGGCTAAGGGGTGGGCGGGCGCAAACCACCAGGCCAGTGGCAGCGTGAGCGGAAGGAAGCACACCAGCACCCAGCAAATGACCTGCTCGGCCCCCAGCCTGGGCGTGAGGCGCGCGCCGCCGATGTAGCCCAGGGCGCCAGTCGTCATGGCGATCAGCAGGTAGACGTTAGCCGCACCCAGGTAGATGCCACCCGCGCGCCACACCATGAAACCCAGCACCAGGCCGCTGCCGACCACCGCGCACACCCAAAAGCCGCGCGAGGGCCGCTGGCGGAACCACAGCGCACCCAGCACGGCGGTAGACAGCGGCAGCAGCGCCGTGACCACGGCCCCGTGCGTGCTGGGCACATGCTGCAACGCCAGTGCCAGAAACAGTGGAAACCCCACGATCACGCCAAATGCCGTGATGGCCAAGAGGCTCCATTCGCCCCGCACGGGCACGTTCAGCCGACCCTGGCGGTGCTGCCACAGCAGGTAGCCTGCCGACAAAAACCCGGCGACCGAGGCGCGGCCAAAAGTGACAAACCATGGCGAAAGCTGGGGCAGCTCAAGCGTGCCCACAGCCAGCCGCGTCATGGGCAGCGTGGCGGCAAACAGCGTGATGCCCACCATGCCCCACAGCAGCGCTTCGCGTTCCTGGGCCGCGTTCATAGCGTCACCATCCAGCTGGCCGTGACCACCAGCACCAGGGCCAGGGCGCGGTTGAACCACAGCAGCCGCGCCCCACGGGCCAGCCACTGGCGCAGCAGCGAGCCCACCAGGGCATACACAAAATTGCTGGAGAACGCGAACCCGACCATCACCATGCATACGATGGCCAGGCGCTCACCGGGGTTGGTGGCGGGCTGCCCGGCGGCGTTGACCACCCAGCCCGCGCTGAGCGTGAGCGCCAGCATCCAGGCCTTGATGTTCACGAACTGCAGGCCCACGCCCTGCCAGAAACCCACCTGCAGCCGCGACGCATCCACCTGCACAAGCTGCCCGGTGCGGGACAGCTTGAACGCCAGCCACAGCATGTAGGCTACGCCCGTCAACGTCACGCCCCAGCGCAGGGCGGGCACGGTGGTGATGATGACCCCCAGGCCCAGGCCGCATGCCAGCATGAGCAGCACCCAGCCCGTGGGTACGGCCAGGCAAAAACGCAGCGCGCGGCGCAGGCCCAGGTTGGCGGCCAGCGCCGTCGAAAGCGTGGTGTTGGGCCCCGGCGAAAAGCTCATGGCGGTGCACAGCAGCAGCAGGGCAGTGAGTTCGGCAGCGCTCATGGGTGGGGGAGATGCGGGCTCTTGTCGGCAACGAGCCTTCAATGTAATCTTGCAAATCAGTACACAAGCAGTACAGACAGTCAACGCAGTCGCGGAACTGTATTGCTTGGCAGGACAGTACAGCAACGCCCTCAGGAACAACCCATGTTGATGAAATCGGCCACCCAGTCGCTCACCGAGCAGTTGTCGGCCCGCTTCGCCGAGCGCATCCGCAACCGCCTGCTGGCGCCCGGCGCACGCCTGCCATCGGTGCGGCAATGCGCCGAGCAAAATGGTGTGAGCCCCTCGACCGTGGTGGCCGCCTACGATCAGCTGCTGGCCCAGGGCTTGGTGGAGGCGCGCAAGAACCGGGGTTTTTTCGTGCGCGAGAACAGCCCTGCAGCCGACCGCCTTGCTGTGCCCGATGGTCTGCCCGCTGACCTGGCCACCGAAAGCGTTGCGGCCAACTGGAGCACGGCGCACTGGTTTTCGGCTCGCGCTGCAGGCCGCGCCGGGCCGGGGGTGTCGCCCGTCAACGCCACGGCGCTGATTCGCGGCATGTTCCACAAGATCAGTGACAAGCCGCAGCCAGGCATGGGCGTGTTCCCGCCCCACTGGCTGGAGTCCACCTTCATGCCCGCTGCGGTGCGCAAGGTGAGCAGTTCGCGCAACCTGCAGGATTTTTCGCTCCAGTACGGCGAGCCGCTGGGCGATGCGGGCCTGCGCCGCCTGCTGGCCAAGAAGCTGGCCACGCTGAACGTGCACACCGTGCCCGAGCACATCATCACCACCGTGGGGGCCACGCACGCGCTGGACATCGTCAGCCGCACGCTGCTGCGCCCGGGCGACCCGGTGATGGTGGAGGAACCCGGCTGGGCGGTGGAGTTCGCGCGGCTGGCTGCCATGGGCATGCACATCCTGCCCGTGCCGCGCCGCGCCGACGGCCCTGACCTGGAGGTGATGGCCCGCTACTGCGAGGTACACCGGCCCAAGCTCTACGTAAGCGTGAGCGTGTTCCACAACCCCACGGGGTATTGCCTGTCGCCGGGCAGCGCGCATCGCATCCTGCAACTGGCCAACCAGCACAACTTTCATGTGGTCGAGGACGACACCTACAGCCACATTGCGCCCGAGCACGCCACACGCCTGACGGCGCTCGACGGACTCTCGCGCACGATCTACGTGAGCGGCTTTGCCAAGATCCTCGCGCCCAACTGGCGCATCGGCTACCTGGCCGCGCCCGCCGGGCTGGTGGAGCCGCTGCTTGACACCAAGCTGCTGGCCACGCTGACCACGCCCGCGTTGCTGGAAAAAGCCCTGGCGCTGTGTATCGAGCAGGGCCAGTTGCGCCGCCATGCCGAGCGCATCCGCACCCGGCTGGATGCCGCGCGCTCGCGCAGCGTCAAGCTGGCGCTGCAATCGGGCTGCACCTTTGCGGCCGAGCCCGTGGGCCTGTTTGGCTGGCTGGATACGGGCGTGGACACCGACGCGCTGGCACAGCGCATGCTGGACGAGGGCTACCTCATGGCGCCCGGCGCGCTGTTCCACGCCGAGCGCAAGCCCAGCACGCTCATGCGCATCAATTTCGCCACCACGCAGGAGGCGGCGTTCTGGAAGACCTACCAGCGCGTGGTGAACGCGATGCGCTGAACCACGGGGCTGCGCGGTGGATCAGCGTTTCTTGGAACTGGCCGGCCGCTCCACCACCAGATCGCTCAGCACGCGCAGCAGGGCGCGGTTGACCTCTTCGAGATCCATTTCATAGGTTTCGCACAGCTGCCGGATGGCGCTGACGTCGTCGGTCTCCAGCGCAAACGCCATGTGCAGGCCTTCGGCGTACGGCCCCGTGCCGAGCACGGTGGCGTCGTAAATCCGTTCGGACAACGGCAGCCGCCTGAGGATGGTGCCCAGCGGTTCGCCCATCAGATCGTCCAGCCGCGCTACCAGACCGCAGAGATAGATCTCGCGGCGCAGCTCGTTTTCGACGCCCGCATTGAGCAGTTGCGTCATGAGCGTGGCGCGGATCACCATGGTCTCGCGCACGGGATGCATGTCGGGCTCGACGCTGGCGTGCGGGTACTGATCCGACAGCCAGCGCTTGATGGAGCCGTAGCCCATCATCACCAGACCGCGGCGCAGCGAGTCGATGCCGGTGCGCAGGCCCAGCGAGGCCGAGTTGGTGTACACCATGAATCGGTAGGCCAGCAGCGGGTCTTGCCCCAGCAGGTCTTCGAAGGCCTCCAGCGACTGCTCGGCGTCAATCGCCTTCATCAGCCGGTGGATCACCTCCTGCGAGGGCTGCTGCGGATGGTGGCGCAGGCTGTGCAGAACGTCTTCGGTGGGCCAGCCGGCCAGTGCCAAGGCGTTGTGCTGATCCAGACAGTGATGCATCAGAGCGCGGCTGGCAATGCCCTCGTACATCTGGCCGGGCAGCACGGGGCTGGGGGGGGCGCTTGCGCCCCGCCGGGGCTGTGCCGCTTGCAGTGCGTGTGCGGCGTCTTCGGGGCCCAGGCTCAGCAGGCTGGTGTCAAAACACTGGGCAATGTCCTGTTCGGGCAGTTGGCCGATGTCGCCGCGCCACACGAGCTTGAGGCCACGCTGGTGCGCGGCCGCCACCAGCGCGCTGATGGCCGAATCTGCCAGCCACTCGCCCTGCACTTCGATCCAGGGCGATCCGCGTGGCGCATGCTCGAGCAGTTCGCACAGCAGTTGGCGCGTTTGGGCAGAGATGAGCAGCGGTGGCGAGCTGGCCGTCCACAGCACTTGCAGCGTGCGCAGCAGGTGCGCGGCGTCCACCACGGCCGAGGTCTCGTTGTGCACGTACAGCTGGATGGCCGCGAGCTTGCGGGCGCGATTCCACAAAGGGCGATAGCCCAGGATCATGCTGCCGAGGACGGATTGGACCATGTGCTTTAGAACCTGTTCAACATCGTTTCGCGCTCGCACAAGTGCCGCAATGCCGCAGACCGCCCGGCAAGACACCTGCCCCAAGGGTTGGAGTGATGTCGGACGATGGAACCCCCCCGCTGCGCGCATGGGCAGGGGCCCGTGCGGCGCATCCGAAGCATCGACTCATCCCGATTGCACTCCAATGCGATCTCCTCAAAGATCTTGGGAACCTCTGCATAACTCCCTGCGGTCTGCGCTGGCGCGGGCTCGGGCAGTCCACGGCGTTGCTTTTCTTGCCAATAGCTCGGCTATTGGCTGCAAAAAGCGCCTTGTGGCCTATCCCGATCCGCAACAGCGCATCCTCGCGAGGGTTATGCAGAGCTTCCCTAGGGAACCTCTGCATAACTCCCTGCGGTCTGCGCTGGCGCGGGCTCGGGCAGTCCACGGTGTTGCGTTTC
>JBKCTS010000174.1:0-6650 GCA_046318695.1 Acidovorax sp. | reverse complement strand
AAACCCTGCACCTGATCGACGCCGTGCGCTCGGCCCTGGCGCAGCGCAGCGACGTGCAGGAGCGCCCTCTGTTTGGCACCCATGCCTTTTTTGTGGACGGAAAAATGTGCATCGCCGTCAAGGGCGAAGACCTGCTGGTGCGCCTGCCGCCCCAGCGCCACGCTGAGTTTCAGGAGATGCAAAACACCCGCGAACTCTCGCCCGGCGGCGGCATGCAGGGCTACTTCTGGGTGGAGCCCAACGGCTACGCCACCCGCACGCAGTGGAACCGCTGGCTGACCGAAGCACTTGCCTACAACCCCGCAGCCAAGGCCTCACCGCGCCGGAAAAAGGCAGCCGACCCGCAAGACAACACGGCAGCTACCACTCCGCGCACGCCTGCAACGCGCGCGGCCCGCGGGCCGCGGCAGCGCCACAGCATCTTCGAGGACGATTCGTGAAAAATCTTCAGCATTTTTGGCCTGTCACGCCCGACGCGCAAGCCATCATAGCTATCAAATAAATAGCAAACGCATTTTTGATCGTACTTTCAATTCCACAGGAGACAGCACATGAAAATCGCATTCATCGGCCTTGGCAACATGGGCGGCCCCATGGCTCACAACCTGCACAAGGCAGGGCATGAAGTCCGTGCGTTCGACCTCTCACAACCCGCCCGCGACAAGCTGGCCGCCGACGGCGTGCCCATTGCCACGGACGCCAAGGCCGCGGTCGCCGGTGCCGAGGTGGTCATCAGCATGCTGCCCGCCAGCCCGCATGTGGAGTCGCTGTTCTTGGGCGCTGGCGACCTGCTGGCCCAATTGCCTGCGGGCCCCCGGGTGATCGACTGCTCGACGATTGCTGCCGCCACCTCGCGCAAGGTGGCCGATGCCGCCAAGCTGCGGGGCGTGGCTTTCATCGACGCCCCCGTGTCCGGCGGCACCGGCGGCGCCATGGCCGGGACGCTGACCTTCATGGTCGGCGGCGATGCGGCCGACCTGGAGCGCGCCCGCCCTGTGCTCGAAAAAATGGGCGCCAACATCTTCCACGCAGGCAGCGTGGGCGCAGGCCAGACCGCCAAGATCTGCAACAACATGCTGCTGGGCATTTTGATGGCGGGCACCAGCGAAGCCATCGCCCTGGGCATGGCCAACGGCCTGGACCCCAAGGTGCTGAGCGAAATCATGCGCCGCAGTTCTGGCGGCAACTGGGCGCTGGAGAAGTACAACCCCTACCCCGGCGTGATGGAAACCGCCCCCGCCAGCAAGGGCTACACCGGCGGCTTTGGCACCGACCTGATGCTCAAGGACCTGGGCCTGGCGCAGGAAAGCGCTGCCGCCGTCCGGGCATCAACCCCCCTGGGCGGCCTGGCGCGCAACCTGTACGCAGCGCACAGCCTGGCAGGCCACGGCGGGCTGGATTTCTCCAGCATCATCAAGATGGTGCACAAGGCCTGACAAGCCAGCCGCCCGCTGCGAGGGGCGCTCGCCAGACGTCTGCCCTGGCGCGCTGGCATCGGAGGGGCTGTGCGCTGGCCCGCATCGATCGGCGTTGCCCGATCTGGGCTACATGTGGTCGATCATTACCTGGCCAAAGCCGGAGCAGCTCACCTGGGTTGCGCCATCCATCAGCCGGGCGAAGTCGTATGTCACCTTTTTGGACGCAATGGAAGCCTCCAGCGACCGGATGATCAGGTCGGCCGCCTCGGTCCAACCGATGTGCCGCAGCATCATCTCGGCCGATAGGATTTCCGAGCCGGGATTGACGTAGTCCTTGCCGGCGTACTTGGGCGCGGTGCCGTGGGTGGCCTCAAAGCACGCCACCGAATCGGACAGGTTGGCCCCTGGCGCAATGCCGATGCCCCCCACCTGCGCGGCCAGCGCATCCGAGATGTAGTCGCCGTTGAGGTTGAGCGTGGCCACCACCGAATATTCCGCCGGGCGCATCAGGATCTGCTGCAAGAAGGCATCGGCAATACTGTCTTTGATGGTGATGTCCTTGCCGTTTTTTGGGTTCTTCAGACGGCACCACGGGCCGCCGTCGATAGGTTTCGCGCCAAACTCCTTTTGCGCCAGGGCGTACGCCCAGTCCCGAAAGCCCCCTTCGGTGTACTTCATGATGTTGCCCTTGTGCACGATGGTCACGCTGGGCTTGTCGTTATCGATGGCGTACTGAATCGCCTTGCGCACCAGACGCTCGGTGCCCTCGATCGACACCGGCTTCACGCCCAGGCCTGATGTCTCTGGGAAGCGGATTTTCTTGACGCCCATCTCCTCCAGCAGGAACTTGATGAGTTTTTTCGCCTTGTCAGACCGAGCTTCGAATTCAATGCCCGCGTAGATGTCCTCGGAGTTCTCGCGGAAGAGGACGATGTTGGTCTTTTCGGGCTCTTTGAGCGGCGAGGGCACACCCTTGAAGTACTGCACCGGCCGCAGGCAGACGTAAAGGTCCAGCTCTTGCCGCAGCGCCACGTTCAGCGAACGGATGCCGCCGCCCACGGGCGTGGTCAAAGGCCCCTTGATGGACACCAGGTACTCGCGCAGCACCTCCAGGGTTTCGTCGGGCAGCCAAACGTCAGGCCCATAGACCCGGGTGGCCTTTTCCCCGGCATAGACCTCCATCCAATGGATCTTTTTCGTGCCCGCGTAAGCCTTGGCCACCGCTGCATCCACCACCCTGATCATCACAGGCGTGATGTCCCGCCCCGTACCGTCACCCTCTATGAACGGGATGATGGGGTGGTCGGGCACGTTCAGCGTTGTGTCTGCGTTGACGGTGATCTTCTGGCCGTCTTCCGGAACCTTGATGTGTTGGAAATTGCCCATCCGTGCGGATCCTTGGAGAACTGACATTGAACCGTGGTGACTTCACGCCCGGTGTGGATGACCTGGACACCACGACTGAAGGGGCTTTGACAGCGCCGCGGGCCCACGCAGGCCCCTGCTGAGGCGGCGTGCCGCAATGATGCGCCGCCTGCGCCACAGGCCGGTCGTGCGGCACCGGCCGAATGATTCTAATAACAAAATTTTTTTGTTCTGGGCCCTGTCAACAGCGCGGTCGCTGCTATCGTCACCAGTGTGGTTGCGTGATGTTGCGCACCGCCTCGAAACGCAAGTAATTACTGGAAACGGCACACATATGAAAAAACTCCTCGCTGTCCTGGTGACTGGTCTATGCACTGCAGGTGCTTTTGCACAAGCACAACCAACACCTGCTCCCGCCGTCGCTCAGCCAACCGCCGCCGCGCCTTCCACCCCGGTGGTGAAGGCCAAGGAAACCAAGTCGACCAAGGCAACGACAAAATCATCCAAGAAAAAGACGAGCAAGAAGGCTGCGAAAAAGACTGCGTGAAGCGCCGCAAGCGCTGCCGTAGGTCAGCAGCCCACGGCCTTGTGAAACGCCCGCATTTGCGGGCGTTTTTCTTGGAGCTCATCCTGCAGGCCCCCGCACAGCCGGCCCCTGCGATCGGACGTTTCAGGCAGTCATCCGCCAGGCGTCTGCGTAAGATGAGGTGGCCCTCTTTTTTGAGAAAGTAAAGCAATGTCCCCGCCTTTTGCCTCGCCCCTGCCTCGCGCCCGCAGCGCAACTGCCCATGCCCATCCGGTGTGGCGCTGGGTGTCGCTGCTGGTGCTGCTGGTGTTCGCCATGGCCCAGCCACTGCACGCGCAGGACGCGCCGCAGACCTCACTGCCCAGGGTGGAGCTCACAGCAGGTTTTCACCGGATCGACGCGCAGGTTGCATCCACGCCGCAAACGCGGCAGACCGGGCTCATGCACCGCAAGGAGATGCCGCAGCACGAGGGCATGATCTTTGTGTTCGAGCAGCCTGCAGTGCAGTGTTTCTGGATGAAAAACACCCTGATCCCGCTCACGGCCGCATTCGTCGATGACGATGGGACCATCGTGAACCTGCAGGACATGAAGCCGCAAACGCTGGACTCCCATTGCTCGACCAAGCCCGTGCGCTATGTGCTTGAAATGAACCAGGGATGGTTTGCGCAAAAGGGCGTGAAGCCGGGCAGCAAGCTGGCGGGGAGCCTGTTCCAGCGCAAGCCCTGATGCGGCGATCTTGATGTGGGCGGCCATGCGCCAGGGCGCGCCCTCTTGCCGGGCACTTTGGGCAGATTGCGGGGCTGACCAGTCGAGTTGCCACAAAAAAACGGCCCGCGGGCCGTTTTTTCATGTGCCGAACGCCAGACTCGAACCGGCGGCCCACCGTGGGCGGCACGGGTGTTTGCGCCGGGTCACTCAGGCGAAGTTCGTCTCAGCAAACTTCCAGTTCACCAGCTTGTCGAAAAACGTTTCAACAAACTTGGGGCGCTGGTTGCGGTAGTCGATGTAGTAGGCGTGCTCCCATACGTCAACCGTCAGCAGAGCCTTGTCGCCCGTGGTCAGGGGGGTGCCCGCAGCGCCGGTGTTCACGATGTCCACGCTGCCATCGGCCTTCTTGACCAGCCAGGTCCAGCCCGAGCCAAAGTTACCCACGGCACTTTTCACAAAGGCTTCGCGAAAGGCCGCATAGCTACCCCACTTGGCGTTGATGGCGGCCGCCAGCGCGCCCGATGGTTCGCCGCCACCTTGCGGGGCCATGCAATTCCAAAAGAAAGTGTGGTTCCAGATCTGGGCAGCGTTGTTGTAGATGCCACCGCTGGATTTCTTGACGATGTCTTCCAGCGACATCGCCTCAAATTCAGTACCCTTTTGCAGGTTGTTGAGGTTCACCACGTAGGCGTTGTGGTGCTTGCCGTGGTGGTACTCCAGTGTTTCCTGGCTGTAGTGCGGGGCAAGCGCGTCAATCGCGTAGGGCAGCGGGGGAAGGGTGTGTTCCATGGTGTGGTTTCCTCGTGGTTTGAAATGGGGGCCTGCGCACAGAGCCGATCGTTGCTCAGCCAGCCGCAGGGCAAGGGCGCATTGTAGGAACATCGCGCGGGCGCCGCTGCAAAGGCCTTTGCACGGATGCGTATCCCGTTGCGGCGCACCACCGGCATAGCCCCACGGGCACCGGGGCTGGTTCAACGCTCACAGCAGCCGGGGTGGCTGCGCCACGGTCAGGTCCACAGTGCCGTCGGCCAGCGTGGCTTTCAGGGCATCACCGGGCTTGGCTTGCCTCACACTGACCACGGCGCGTCCGGCGCTGTCGGTCAGCATGGCATAGCCGCGCTGCAGCACCAGACTGGGATCGAGCAGGCCCAGGCGCAGCGCGGCGCGATCCACACGTTCGCCATGCAGCCGCAGACGCTGCCGCAGGGCCTGCGACAGCCCCACCGCCAGTGCCGACTGGACATGCTGCTGCCGTTGCGCGCGCAGTTGCACGGCATGGCGCATGCGCTGCGCGAGCCTCGCCAGCTGCAGGTGCTGCCGCAATGCCATCGACGAGGGTCTGCCCAGGCGCGCTGCCACCTGATCCAGGCGCTGGGCGCGGGCGTCCACCTGCCGCTGCACGGCATCCCCCAGACGCGCGCCCAGCAGGTCCAGGGCCCGCAGCCATGCGTCACGCGGCTGGGCCACCAGCTCGGCCGCCGCCGTGGGGGTGGGCGCGCGCAGGTCAGCGCAGAAATCGGCAATGGTGAAATCGGTCTCGTGCCCCACGCCGCACACCAGCGGCACCGGGCTTTGGACGATGGCGCGCGCCAGCCGTTCGTCGTTGAACGCCCACAGGTCCTCGATGGAGCCGCCGCCGCGCACGAGCAGGATCACATCGATGGCAGGCATCTGTGCCAAATCCGCCCCAGACGCTTGCGCCTGCTCGGCCAAACGATACAACTTTGATAGCGATGCCACCAGCGATGCCGGGGCAGCAGCGCCCTGCACCGGCGTGGGCACCAGCACCACGGGTATGTGCGGCACCCTGCGGCGCAGTGCGGTCACCACGTCGTGCAGCGCGGCTGCGCCCAGCGATGTGACCAGACCAATGCCCCGCGGTAACAGGGGCAGGGGCCGCTTGCGGGCGGCGTCGAACAGCCCCTGCGCCTCCAAGGTCGCCTTCAGGCGCAAAAACTGCTCAAACAACGCGCCCTGCCCCGCGCGCTGCATGCTCTCCACAATGAACTGCAGGTCGCCGCGGGCCTCGTACACGCCCAGCCGCCCGCGCAACTCCACCAATTCACCATCGCGCGGCGAAAAGTCAAGCAGCGTGGCAGCCCGCCGGAACATGGCGCAGCGCAGTTGCCCGTTGGCGTCTTTCACCGTGAAGTAGCAGTGACCGCTGGACGCGCGCGAAAAGCCCGTGATCTCGCCGCGGACCGCGACGGGATTGAATCGCGACTCCAGCGCATCAGCACTGGCGCGGCACAGCGCGCCAACTTCCCACACACGCGGCGCCATCACTGGGTTTTGCGGGTCAAACATCAGTGTGCACGCCCTTTTCCGCGCTGACGGCGGCGTCAGTACTCCACAGATTGAGCGCGGCAGCTCCACGGGGTTCAAGCAGAATCAATCCCCCATGGACAACACGAGAATACGTGTAACTTATTGATTTATATGGCTTTTTCACTGCCTTAATTTTCATCAATCTGTTGCGGGCACGGTTTGGCGCAGGTTTCGGGGCTGCCCGCACCCGGTTGCCCACAAAGTTATCCACAGTTTTTGTGGGTCCGCAAAGCCGAAAATTATGAATGTATAAAGGTAACTATGTGTGACGCGGGCGACGGTGCAAGCTGGGCCATAATTCG
>JBKCTS010000173.1:0-4263 GCA_046318695.1 Acidovorax sp. | reverse complement strand
GGGCCATGGCGTGGCCATCCCGCACGGCCGTATCAAGGGCCTCAAAGCCCCGATGGCCGCCGGGTTCCGGCTGGTCAACCCGATTGGCTTCGACGCGCCAGACGAGTTGCCCGTCGGTCTGCTGATCTTTTTGCTGGTGCCGGAAGCGGCCACCCAAAAGCATTTGGAAATTCTGTCGGAAATTGCCGAGCTGCTCAGCGACTCGACCCTGCGCGAGAAGCTCAAGGCTTGCGACGACGCTGCCGATTTGCACGGCATGATCGCCGGCTGGCAGTCCACCCAGGCGGCCTGAGCGGCCTGGTTCTGTTTCAACCCGCAGCAGCCGCCCCCCGCCGTGAAGCCCCATGTTGTCAGTGCCGATGTCCTTTTTGAGGCCTTTCGCGGGCTGCTGACATGGGAGTGGGTGGCTGGCCTCGGCGCCTCCGAGCGGCGCTTCGATGAGGTCGCCGTGCGGTCGGCCCGCTCCGGCGCCGATCTGGTGGGGTATCTCAACTACATCCATCCTTACCGGGTTCAGATCCTCGGCGAGCGCGAAATCTCCTACCTGAGCAGCGCCTCACCTGAGGACTGCAAGCGCCGCGTCTCCCGCATCGTCACGCTGGAGCCGCCCGTGCTGGTGCTGGCCGACGGCCAGGTGGCACCCGATGAGCTGGTGTCCATGTGCGAGCGGGCGCAGATCCCGATGTTCGCCACGCACGAGTCGTCGGCGTTTGTCATCGATGTGCTGCGCGCCTACCTGTCCAAGCACTTCGCCGACCGCCTCACGATGCATGGCGTGTTCATGGACATCCTGGGGCTGGGTGTTCTCATCACGGGCGAATCGGGCCTGGGCAAGAGCGAACTGGGGCTGGAGCTGATCTCGCGTGGCAATGGTCTCGTTGCCGATGATGCCGTGGATCTGTACCGCATCAACCAGACCACCATCGAAGGCAGGTGCCCCGAACTGCTGCAAAACCTGCTGGAGGTGCGCGGCATTGGCCTGCTGGACATCCGCGCCATCTTTGGCGAGACAGCGGTGCGGCGCAAGATGCGGCTGAAGCTCATCGTGCATCTGGTTCGTAAAGAGACGCTGGAGCGCGAATACGAGCGCCTGCCCTACGAGCCGCTCACGCAGGATGTGCTGGGTGTGCCCGTGCTCAAGGTGGTGATCCAGGTGGTGGCCGGCCGCAATATCGCCGTGCTCGTTGAGGCTGCCGTGCGCAACACCATCTTGCAACTGCGCGGCATTGATACGTACCAGGAGTTCGTGGAACGCCACCGCCGCGCCATGGAGCGCGGCACGGGCGGCTGAGGTTTCCCAACCAGCGGGGGGGCGCAGCGCCTCGGGGGCAGCCTATTTCCCCGCACAGCTTGCGCACTGCCCGTACAGCGCCATGGTGTGGTCCTGCACCAGCCAGCCTTTTGCCTTGGCCACCTCTTGCTGGCGTTTTTCGATGTCAGCGTCGAAGAACTCCTCCACCTTGCCGCAGGACGTGCAGATGAAGTGATCGTGGTGTTGCCCTTCGTTGAGCTCGTACACCGCCTTGCCGCTCTCGAAATTGCTGCGGATCAGGATGCCTGCCTGCTCAAATTGCGTGAGCACGCGGTACACCGTGGCCAGCCCGATGTCCGAGCGGTCTTCCAGCAGCACGCGAAACACATCCTCGGCCGTCATGTGCCGCTGCGCGCTCTTTTGGAAGATTTCCATGATCTTCAGGCGCGGCAGGGTGGCCTTCAGGCCGGTGCTCTTGAGTTCGTCGATGTTGGTCATGGCATGCGCCTTCGGGGAAGGCCTGGGTGCAAAGTCGCAGGGCCCGGATCGCGCAGCGGCACCCCGCAGGGAGTTGTGCAGAGCTTCCTGAAGTGCTGCCGCTACAATGGTTCGATCATAGCCTCAGCCCTTTTTCCCATGTCCGTTCAAGCCCGTTGCAGCACCCGTGTGGCGCTGATCCTGATGATCTGCGCCTGCATGATCGCACTGGCCGGGTGCAGCACGGTCCAGGGCGCGTCTGAGCGCATTGCCGGCATTGTCAAGCCATACAAAGTGGACGTGGTGCAAGGCAATTTCGTGTCCAGCGAGCAGGTCGCCGCGCTACAGCCCGGCATGGGCCGCCAGCAGGTGCGCGAGATTCTCGGCACGCCGCTGGTCTCGAGCCTTTTCCATGCCGACCGCTGGGAATACGTGTTCACGCTCAAACGCCCTGGCGAGGATCTGCAAACACGCAAGCTCACCGTGTTCTTCAAGGGTGACCTGATGGACCGCGCCGAGGGCGATGACATGCCCTCTGAAACGGAGTTTGTGGCCTCGCTGGGCAAACGGGGCGGCAGTGTCAAAGTGCCGGCGCTGGAGGCCACGCCCGAGCAGCTTGCGAAGTTCCCGGCGCCCGCCCAGTCGGCGGCAGCACCCGCAGCGCTGGAGCCTGCGCCCACCGGTTATCCGCCGCTGGAAGCGCCGATGCGCTGACGGTTGGCCTGCTGTCGGCCCCGGCATCCGTTGGCGGCCATAGCAACTTTCGTTACAGGACTCTCATGACCGGCACCACTTCGTCTGCCCTTGATTCACCCCCATCCCCTGTCCGTTGCCGTGTTGCCATTGCCGGTGCCTCCGGCCGCATGGGCCGCATGCTCATCGAAGCCCTGCGCGACAGTGACGACTGCGTGCTGGCCGGTGCCCTGGACCTGCCCTCCAGCCCCGCCGTGGGCTCGGACGCCACCGCGTTCCTGGGTCACGCCAGCGGCGTGGCCATCACTGCCGACTTGGAAGCGGGCCTGGCCAATGCAGATGTGCTGATCGACTTCACCCGCCCCGAGGGCACCCTGGCCCACCTGGCCGTGTGCAGCCGGCTGGGCGTGAAAGCCGTGATCGGCACCACCGGCTTCAGCGATGCCCAGAAGGCCGAGATTGCGGCCCACGCGCAGCGCACCGCCATCGTCATGGCGCCCAACCTGAGCATGGGCGTGAACGTCACCCTCAAGCTGCTGCAGATGGCGGCCCAGGCCCTGTCCACCGGTTACGACATCGAGGTCATCGAGGCCCACCACCGCCACAAGGTGGACGCGCCATCGGGCACCGCCCTGAAGATGGGCGAGGTGATCGCCGAGGCCATGGGCCGCGACCTCAAGGAATGCGCGGTGTACGAACGCTACGGCCACACCGGCGAGCGCGATCCGTCGAGCAACGGCTTTGCCACCATCCGCGGCGGCGACATTGTGGGCGACCACACCGTGCTGTGTGCGGGTATCGGCGAGCGCATTGAGATCACGCACAAGTCGTCCAGCCGCGCCACCTATGCCCAGGGCAGCCTGCGCGCCGTGCGTTTCCTGGCGGGGCACCGCACCGGCCTGTTCGACATGTTCGACGTGCTCGGCCTCAAGTGAAACAGCCCCCTGTGGCGCTGTGCGCCTTCCCCCCTGTCGCGTGTGGCTGCGCCATGCGGGATGGGGCACACCGCGAGCGCGGCGGGGCGGCCCTGGCGCCGCGGGCGCATTCGGCAGGGGTTTGATCCATGGACGTTTTCCACTGGTGGCGCCAGGGCGATGCCGTCACGCAGGCCACGGCCGTGTTGCTGCTGGCCATGTCGGTCGCCAGTTGGGTGGTGATCCTCGGGAAGCTGCGCGCCATGCGCCATGCCAGCGTGGATGTGCAGCGCTGCACGGCCGCTTTCTGGCAGGCTCCGTCGCTGGATCTGGCGCGGCAGCGGTTGCAGTCATTTGACCGGCACGCGCTTGTCCTGCCTTTGGTGGTTGCTGCACAATCGATAGCAAATGGGCGGTTGGCCACGGCAGCGGCTCCCAGCCTGGCTGGCGCTGGCAGCCTTCAGCAGCAGCTCACGCGGGTGCTGCGCGACGCTTTGCACGGCGTGCTGGGCCAATTGCAGTTTGGGCAGGTTCTGCTGGCCACCGTGGGTTCCACCGCGCCGTTTGTGGGCCTGCTGGGCACCGTCTGGGGCATCTACCACGCGCTCACGGCCATCGCCGGGGCCGGGCAGATCACGATCGACCGCGTTTCGGGCCCGGTGGGTGAGGCACTGGTCATGACGGCTGCGGGTCTGGCCGTGGCCATACCGGCCGTGCTGGCGTATAACGTGTTCGGCCGCCTGATCGGCCGCGTGGAAGCCGACCTGGAAGGCTTTGCGCTCGACCTGCGCGAACTGCTCGTCGACACCGCAGCCCGTGGCGGCGATACGGCGGCCCCGGCCGATCAAAAGCGCGTTGCAGCATGAGTTTTGGCCGGCTGGAACGCAGCACGGGCCCCCAGCCCATGAGCGACATCAATATGACACC
>JBKCTS010000172.1:0-4513 GCA_046318695.1 Acidovorax sp. | reverse complement strand
TTGCTGCGCAGCGGCCCCCGTTGACAGCGCCGTCCATGCCGGCCGCCGCGAAGTTTGAGCCCATCGAGGCAGACGAAGTGGCAGCCTTCAAGCGTGCCCTGGCCATGGCAGCAGGCGGTTCTTCTGCGGCGGGCGCGCCCGGGGATGCCGCCGCACAACCTGGCGTGACCGTGCACTCAGGCCCGATGCGTTCTCCGTCGCTCCCCCATGGTTTTGACGTCACGCACTCGGCTCCCTCGGACGGGCCTTCGCAAGACCTCAGCGTCACCCAGTACGGTGAATTGAACTAGGGCCTGGCCCCAGTGCCCTGTGCGGCGCAGTCGTCTCAGCGCTGCGCCATCGCTTTCCAAAACGCCTCGGCCAGCGGGCCCAGCCGCCGCTTGGGGCGGTACAGGCGCACATCAAAGGGCACCTCCATGCCCGCATCGGCCGCCGGGGTCAGGCGCCCGGCCTTGCAGTCCGCGTGCACCATGGACCAAGGCAACCACGCCACTCCGAGGCCTTTTTGCACGTATTCGTAGTGCGCGTCGGGTGAATCACATTCCACCACCCGCCGCAGCCGCGGCGCGTGCGGGTTTTGCGACAAATGGTCTTCCACCAGCCGCCCGAGCGCCAGCTGTGGCGCGTAGGCGAGATAAGGCACTGGCGCTGAGTCCTGGCCGAAGCCGTGCTCCGCCTGCCCCTGCACCGTGGCGCGGGACACGGGCACCAGCCGGTCAGACGCTACCGTGACGTGGCTGAACTGCCGGGCATCGAGCCGGATCGCCAGCGCGGGGTGGTGATAGACCAGCGAAAAGTCGGCCTCGCTGCGCTCGAGCATGGCCACGGTCTCGGCAAGCGCCCGTGTACGGATGCAGATCTCGCCGCCCTGAAGCACCGGCCGCAGTATCACCAGCCAGTCGGCCAATACCGTGCGCGCCAGCGTGCGGCCGGTCGCCAGCGTTACGGTGCGCCCCTGGCGACCGGCAAGGCTTTGCAGCTCCTCATGGGATTGGGCGAGGCTGCGCGCCATGTGGCCCGCCGTCTCGAGGAAGCTCTGCCCCGCCGCAGTGAGCGTGACGGGGCCGCCACCGCGCTCCACCAGTGGTGTACCGGCCCAGGCTTCGAGGGCGCGGATGCGGCGGCCAAAGGCCGGGTGGGTCACGTGCCTGAGTTCAGCCGCCCGTGTGAAGCTGCGCTCCTGCGCCAGGACGATGAAGTCTTCCAGCCATTTGAGCTGCATTGTGGGGCTCCGTGGTCAGTGGGGGCTGCGTTTTGGGGTGCGCAGCGCGGGCTGGCCCGGCATTCGTGTCAGTGACTCGCAGCGGCCTGCGCTGCCTGCAGCACCTCCCGGGTTCGCAAGGCCTCTTGGCGGGCTGCCGCCGCAAAGTCTTCACCGCGCGATGCGTACAGGATGGCGCGTGATGAGTTGACGATGATGGAGCCCTCGGGGCGCAGGCCGGCGCGCACCGTGGCGACGGCATCCCCACCCTGCGCGCCCACTCCTGGAATCAGCAGCGGCAGCGTGGGCGCGATGCTGCGCACGCGCTCGATCTCCTGCGGGTAGGTGGCGCCCACCACCAGGCCGAGCTGGCCGTTCTTGTTCCACGGTCCCTGCGCCAGGCGGGCTACATGCTCGTACAGCAGCGGCTGGCCGTCGATGCTGGACAGGCGCTGGTTCTGGAAATCGTCACCCCCGGGGTTGGAGGTGCGGCACAGCAAAAAAGCGCCTTTGCCATGGTAGGCCAGGTAGGGCTCGATGGAGTCAAACCCCATGAAGGGCGACAGCGTGACCGCATCGGCGCCGTAGCGCTCAAAGGCTTCTTTGGCGTACTGCTCGGCGGTGGATCCGATGTCGCCGCGCTTGGCATCCAGAATGACCGGCACGTGCGGAGCGTTGCAGCGCATGTGCTGCATCAGCCGCTCCAACTGGTCTTCCGCGCGGTGGGCGGCAAAGTAGGCAATCTGGGGCTTGAAGGCGCACACCAGGTCTGCGGTGGCGTCCACCATGGCAGCGCAAAAGTCGTAGATCTTGCGCGGGTCGCCCTGAAGGCTGGCCGGGAAGCGGTTGGGTTCCGGATCCAGCCCCACGCACAGCAGAGAGTGGTTCTGTGCCGTAGCGCGGCGCAGCATGTCGATGAAGTTCATGGGAAATCATTTTAGGTGGGCCAGGCTGCAACGCGTGCAGCCACGAGCGCAACCCGTATGGCAACCGCCAGCCTGCCTTGCAACCCGATCACGCACTCGCGCAGCCCGCTCGCGTGATGGCGGGCCGTGTTGACCAGCCCCAACCGGTCGATGAAGCGCCGCAAAAGCAAAAAGGCCGTTTGCACGGCCTTTTCTTGGGCTGGAGCTGTATCAGCGAGGGACGGACAGCAGGCGCTGCACATCGCGGTCGATGGGCAGCGCGTAGTCGTGGCCACGCACGATGCGGCTGTCGTCGGTGCGCACCAGCTTGAGGCTCACGTAGGTGAAGTTGGCGGCAGCGGAATAGGTACCCACCAGCACCATCGACGCGTTGTGGTTGCGGGCGATGTCCTTGATTTCGCGCGACAGCAGCAACTCGCCAGCGCCTTCGCGCACGAACAAATCGCCGCGCAGCTTGATTTCCTTCACATTGAAGCCGCTGGCGGCCATGCTGGAGGCGTACTGCTCGGACAGCGTGCGGCCAAGGGGCGCTGCACGGCTGAGGTCGTTGACGTTCACCACCGTAGCCACGAGCACGGGGCCACCGCCCAGCGAAGCCATGTCGAAACCGGCAGTGAGCTTGGCCACGGCATCACGGCTGCTCTGGATGAACGGGCTGCTGGCGGCTTCCTGATAGGTGGGATCAACGCGCACGGGCGCAGCATCGTTGGCGCAACCGGCCAGCACTACGCCGGCCAGCACCGTCAGAATGAGTGCAGGGGATTTCATTGGGAGACAACCTTCATGTTGACGTTCTTGTATGAACTACGCGTGAACAGCGAGGTGTCAGCGTTTTCCAAATAGTACACGTCGGTCTTGCGGGCTACGAACTGGCCCCCACGCGTGACCGTGGTCGTCAGGATCAGTTCGGTGTTGGTGGGACCGCCCGAGTTGACGCTGCTAGCGTAGTCGGCAGCGAGCGCCAGGCCCACGACACCAGCGGCCTGGGTGTCCACATGGTAGTTGCGCAGACCGTGGGCAGCGAAGAGCCCGGCGGCCAACATGGTGAATTGGCCCGGAATGAAGCGAGGGCGTTCGCTGTTGTGGCGCACCACCTGGATACCGTACGAAACGTCCAGCGCCGCACCTTGATTCTGGTGCACCACAGACCCGCTTTGGACCAGCTTGGTGATCAGGAAATCGCGAAACGCCGTTTCAAACTGAGACGCATTGGCGGGCGGGACAACATGCAGTGGCGTGTTGGCGGCGATACCGGCTTTGTCCAGCGTACCCAGGGTTTGCTGGACTACATCACGTGCGACCAGGTTCCAGTGGCCCGCAGACCGCACCTTGGCCTGCGAGGTGTATTCGAAATTTTCCGCGACGGGAATAGGCGCCTTTTGTGCGCACCCCACCAAAGCTGCCACAGCGCCAGCCAAAACGGCCAAGCTGATTGCCTTTGAAAACGACATAACTCCCTCCTACGGACTAAAGTTGCAGGGATCCGACCGGACCCATCCTGCGCGAGCAAAATTTATTCTGGGCGGTATCCTCAACAAAAACAAGAAAAAATTACGCTAACTGCGCTCCAGCGTAGGCCATTCGTTGTTTTTGGTCACAGTTGTGCGCCCATGCAAGGGGTCAACCTGGCCGGCGTATGGATGACGACCCGCCTTGCATTGGCCTATGCCGATGCGGCTGCGCGCTGCTCCAGGATGTCAAAAGCGGGCAGCTTTTTGCCCTCCAGCACTTCCAGAAACGCCCCACCGCCCGTCGAGATGTAACCCACCTGCTTGTCGATGCCGTATTTGGCGATGGCCGCCAGCGTGTCGCCGCCGCCAGCAATGCTGAACGCTGTCGATTGAGCAATCGCGTGGGCAATTTCGCGGGTGCCGTTTTCAAAGGCTGCAAATTCAAACACGCCGACCGGGCCGTTCCAGACGATGGTGCCAGCCGACTTGAGCTGGGCGGCCAGGCGGGCGGCGGTTTGGGGGCCGATGTCCAGGATGAGGTCGTCGGCAGCCACATCGGTGGCGGCCTTCACGGTGGCTGGCGCATCGGCAGCGAAGGTTTTGGCCACCACCACATCGGTGGGGATCGGCACTTCGGCGCCACGGGCTTTCATGGCGTTCATCACGGCGCGGGCTTCCTCCAGCAAATCGGGTTCCGCCAGGCTTTTGCCAATGGGCAGGCCTGCGGCCAGCATGAAGGTGTTGGCAATGCCGCCGCCCACGATGAGCTGGTCAACCTTGGAGGCCAGGCTCTTGAGGATGGTGAGCTTGGTGGAGACCTTGGAGCCCGCCACGATGGCGGCCAGCGGGCGCTGCGGGTGGGCCAGGGCTTTGGTCAGCGCGTCGATCTCCGCCGACAGCAGCGGGCCAGCGCAGGCCACGGGCGCGTACTGGGC
>JBKCTS010000171.1:0-1296 GCA_046318695.1 Acidovorax sp. | reverse complement strand
GGCTGCTGCAATTTCCACCGCCAGCGCTTCGTTTTGCATCAGCGCTGAGCCTGCCCACTTGTTGCACACCTTCTTGGCCGGGCAGCCCATGTTGATGTCGATGATCTGAGCGCCGCGCTCCACGTTGTAGATCGCGGCCTCGGCCATCATCTGCGCCTCGGTGCCTGCAATCTGCACGGCGATCGGCCCAGGCTCGCCCTCGTGGTTGGCCCGCCGCGAGGTCTTGAGGCTGTTCCACAGGTCTTTGCGTGATGTGACCATCTCGCTCACGGCATAGCCAGCACCTAAAGCCTTGCACAACTGGCGGAAAGGTCGGTCCGTCACGCCCGCCATCGGGGCGACGAACAGCCGGTTCGCCAGAGCAATATGGCCAATGTGCATGGGTGGGAGTGCGCGGGGGGGCGTCAGCAGATGCTGAAAAAGGAGGCAGGATTGTACCTGCTCAAAATTTCAGCAAATGAAATCCAAGGCAGCACATCACCGCGCGCGCCCGGGGCGCAGCCAGCCTTCTACACTTGGGACATGGAAATCTGGATGCACCAGTTGTTGTCGTGGCTTGCGCTGCCCGAAGTTGGGCTCAGCACGGTGTTCGTGGTCGCGTTCGTCTCGGCCACGCTGCTCCCGATCGGTTCCGAGGCCGCCGTGTTCGGACTCATCAAGATCAACCCCGACATGTTTTGGCCCGCCATCGCCGTTGCCACAGTGGCCAATACGCTGGGTGGCGGCGTTAGCTGGTGGATGGGCCTGGGTGCGCACAAAATGGTGCGCCGCGCGCGGGGCTACAGCAGCGATGAGCGGTCTTTGGCATGGCTGCGGCGGTTTGGCCCCCGCGCCTGCCTGCTGAGCTGGCTGCCGGTGGTGGGCGACCCGTTGTGCGCTGTGGCAGGATGGCTCAGGCTGCCCTTTTGGCCTTGTCTGGCCTACATGGCGGTGGGCAAATTCTTTCGCTATCTGCTGATGACGACGGCGCTGTTGCACCTTATGCCCTGACGGTCTGTATGTTGGGGAGCGCCCCGACATACATCCAGTGCGGCAAGCGGGACTAGGGCCCTAGGAGCCTGTCGGACTTGGAGCGTCGAAAGCGAAAATCGGCCCCAGCGAGGACAGTTTTTGCCGAATTTGCAGCCCCATAGCCGAGCTATGGGGCAAAAAGGCGGGGCGGTCTCAAATCTGAAGTGCAACACCCTCACCGAGGGTAATGTACGCAAATGGGAACGAAATACGAACACTTGCAGCCAGAAGACAGAGTGACGTTGGCATCGCTGCGCCAGCAGGGCTGGAGCATCAGGGCCATAG
>JBKCTS010000170.1:0-19797 GCA_046318695.1 Acidovorax sp. | reverse complement strand
GCTCAAGACCCACATCCCGCGTTTGATGGCGGAAGTGGCGGCGCTGAAGGCGCCGTTATTGGCCGAGGTGGGGGTGGGGGTTAATTGGGATAAGGCGCATTGAGGCTGAAGGTGCAAACGCGACAGCACATCCGCACAGGTTTCTGACCTGTGACCGTTCCCAGCCAACAACGGGCAGCGTGCATTGCGTTTGTCATCCAAGCCGGGCAAATGGACGTTTGAGGCCGTGCGCGTGCACCGGTAGCAACAAAGATCGAGGTCCAACAGCTTGTGACGGTCATGGGTACATGGCCCAAGAAAGCATGTGGCAATGGTTGTGGGAACATTTGGGCAATGGCGTGTGTACAGTGAAAACGCTATCGGGATCTGTGTTTTGGCGGCACCTGCGCCTGCGGCGCGGGGGCCGTTGACTTTGGAGGTGGGTTACATGCAGCACGCAACTCGGTACGCGCTCTGGCTGGCAGCCGCGATTGTGGTCGGCGCGGCTTTAGTCAGCGCTCTTCGGCAGCTCTCTGGAATTGCACCAGTTGATGCTGTTTTCACTTGTGCGCTGGCTCTGGGCGGGGTGGGGCTTGGATATCTTGGAACCCTCTTTGGTGTCCAGCCGAGCGGCCCTACCTGCGAGGAAGAGGGCTATGAGCATGCGCAGGAGGCACAGAGTGACCAGACGCAGATGGATTGATTCGGGTGGCCTGATCCAGGGCTCACTTTGGCTGTTTAACACGGACGAAAAGGTGCACGCGTGTGTCTCGAGGCTACGGTCAAAACGTGTGCGATGAATGCGTTGACGACTGAAGCTTCATGTGATGGACGCCGGTCGCGCCCTTGGGAGTTGGTGTGATCGGATTCGCGCGGAATTCGAACCTGCGATCCACGCGATATCGCGACATCTCGAGGTCAGGCATGTCGATGTAGTTGCCTATGCCTCGGAATCCGTCATTCCAGAGCTCGGCATGAATGCGTACACGGAGCATGCGCACCTGATTCGTTTTTGGCTTGATCCCAGCCATCCCAACTTGGCGCAAAGTTTCGAAGTCAGCTTTCCAGCTCTTTTGGCCCACGAACTGCATCACTTGGTTCGTGAACGAGGCCCCGGTTACGGAAGAACCCTTCGCGACTCTCTGATTTCGGAAGGACTTGCGTGCCAGTTCGAAAAAGAAGTGACTGGAAAGATCCCCATCTATGGGGCTGAAATTGCCACGGGGGAAGTCGCTGAGCGGCTCGCTCGCATTGCCCCATTCCTTGATGGCCCCTATTCACCCGGGTGGATGTTTGGTTCCCACGATCAAGGTATCGAACGGAGTTTCGGATACCAGCTCGGAAGTTCCCTGGTAGCGCAGTGGCTCAAGAGGCAGGGCAAGACTGCAGCCCAGGCCGTGCACATCACGACGCAGGAAATTGCCCATGGATGGTAGGCGGACACTTTGCCCATGGGCACTGCATCGCACGTGGACGCGTGGGCGGTCGCACCCGTAGGCGCCGCTGGCACTGCGCTCGATCCAAATTGGAATTGGCACGCGAGGCCAATAAAGTGAATATTGATGCAGTGACGCGGCACATAGGACTGCGACCTGGCGAAGTATGCGGGCGAGTTGCCCGCCGCTACACTCATCCGATACCCGTTGGATTCCGATCCCGTTTTTCATCCTCCGCTCGGAGCCCGTATGTCCACCCCCACCCCCTACACCCCCCCCGCCATCTGGCAATGGAACAAAGAAAACGGCGGCCAGTTCGCCAGCATCAACCGGCCTGTTGCCGGGGCTACGCATGACAAGGAACTGCCCGTAGGCCACCACCCGCTGCAGTTGTATTCGCTGGGCACGCCCAATGGTGTGAAGGTGACGGTCATGCTCGAAGAGCTGCTGACGCTGGGCCACAGCGGGGCCGAGTACGACGCGTGGCTGATTCGCATCAACGAGGGCGAGCAGTTTGGCAGCGGGTTTGTGGCGGTGAATCCCAACTCCAAGATTCCAGCCCTGCTGGACCGTGCCGACCCCGCCAACCCCGTGCGGGTGTTCGAGTCCGGCGCCATCCTGATGTACCTGGCCGAGAAGTTTGGCAGTGCTTTTTTGCCCCGTGAGGGCGCGGCGCGGGCCGAGTGCCTGTCGTGGCTGTTCTGGCAGATGGGCAGTGCGCCGTTTGTGGGCGGCGGGTTTGGGCATTTTTATGCCTATGCGCCGGCCAAGATCGAGTACGCGATTGACCGCTATGCGATGGAGGCCAAGCGCCAGTTGGATGTACTCAACCAGCGCCTGGCCGTGACCGAGTATGTGGCGGGCGATGACTACACGGTGGCCGATATCGCCATCTGGCCCTGGTATGGCCTGCTGGTCAAAGGCCAGGCCTACAACGCGGGCGAGTTTTTGCAGGTGCACGAGTACACCCATGTGGTGCGCTGGGCCGAGCAGATTGCCAAACGCCCGGCGGTGCAGCGGGGTCGCAAGGTCAACCGTGTTCAGGGCGATCCGAGCAGCCAGCTGCGCGAGCGGCATGACGCCAGCGACTTTGACACCAAGACGCAGGACAAGATCGAGGCTGCTGCTGCTTCGTCGCCAGCCACCTGACTGCATTGCAAGGCGCCGCACCATGATCACTTTGTACGACTGCGCCACCGCGCCCAGCCCACGCCGCGCGCGTATCCTGCTGGCTGAAAAAGGCATTGCCCACCATACGGTGCAGGTTGACCTCAAGAGCGGCGAGCAACTGGGCGACGCCTACCGGCAGATCAACCCGCAGTGCACCGTGCCCGCGCTTCGCACGCAAGACGGTCTGGTGCTGGCCGACAACGCGGCAATCACCGCGTATGTGGAGGCGTGTTGGCCCGATCCACCCTTGCTGGGTGCAACGCCCGCCGAGAAGGCCGAGATTGCGAGCTGGAACTGGCGCATGGAGTTTGAGGGCCTGATGGCGATTGCCGAGGCGCTGCGCAACAGTTCTCCGGCGATGGCCAACCGGGCTTTGCCGGGCGCGGTGAATTACCCGCAAATTCCGGCCCTGGCCGAGCGCGGGCTGGCGCGCGTGGGCCAGTTTTTTGACCTGCTTGACGAGCGTCTGGCGGGCCGCGACTTCATCGCCTCCGACCGCTTCAGTGTGGCCGACATCACCGCCGTGGTGGCGGTGGACTTTGCCCGCGTGGTCAAGCACAAGCCCGGCGAGCAGCACCCGCACCTGCTGCGCTGGCGCGCGGCCATGGCGCAGCGGCCGTCGATGTCGTTGTAGCGGCGGGCGCTGCAATGGGGGGATGCAAGGATTGCGCATTCGGCCCATTCCTTGCATCGTGAGAACCCGCCTAAAGTCTTGGCTGTCTTGCAAAAGACACCTTCAACTCGTTACTCGCCCATGCGCCTTCGCCACATCGAAGTTTTCAACGCGGTAATGCTCACCGGCAGCGTGAGCGCTGCGGCGCGGCTCATCAACGTCACGCAGCCTGCGGTCAGTCGCATCCTTGCCCATGCGGAATTGCAGCTGGGGTTTCCTTTGTTTCATCGCCTCAAGGGCAAGCTGGTGCCCACCGCCGAGGCGCAGACCCTGTACCCGCACATCGAGCGCCTGTTCACCCAGCTCGACGATGTGCAGCGCCTGGCCAAAAGCCTCAAGGGCGACCAGCGCGAGGGGGAGATTCACATCCTGAGCGTGCTGGCGCTGAGCTACGAGGTGCTGCCGCGCGCGTTGCGGTTCTTCCGCCAAAAGCACCCGGACGTGAAGATCACCATCGACGCGCTGCATTCGCCGCAGATCGTGTCGGCCCTGGTGCTGCAGGAGGCCGACGTGGGCTTTGTGTTCAGCGGCATTACCCACCCCGCGCTGGCGCAGGAGCACCTGGCCGATGGTCGCATGGTGTGCGTGGCGCCCAAGGGCATGCTGGCTGCGCCGCTGGTGAACGCGGGCGTGGTGCACCTGACGGACCTGGGCGATACGCCAGTGGTGCACCTGGATGTGCGCGATCCCATCGGCACCGTGGTCAGCCATGCCTGCCGCGAGACGGGGGTGGGCCTGCAGACCTCCATCACCGTGCAGACCTACCACGCAGCATTGGCCCTGGCACACCACGGCCATGCGGTGGCGGTGGTGGATACCTGCACGGCCGCATCGGCCGACCGCAGCAAGGTCGATGTGCTAGCCCTGGCGCCCCACATTGCGGTGCCCATCAAGTCATTGCGCACGGTAAACCGCCCCAGTTCGCTGCTGGCCAGCGCCATGACGCAGTGCATGCGCCGCGCGGTGGTCGAGACGATGGAGTCGGTGGGCTAGCGCCCTGCGGGCGCGGCTGCTGCCAGGCGCTGGTGCGGTTCAGGTACCCGGTGCCAGCAGCTCGGCCACCTGCGCTGCCGTGCCAAAGGCCAGCGTGAAGCCCAGCGCACCGTGGCCGGTATTGAGCAGCAGATTGGCCGGGGCCCGGGCGTGCCGCCCGACCAGTGGTACGCCAGTGGGTGTGGCTGGGCGCATGCCCGTCCAGGGGTGCATGTCAGTGAAGCTGCTGCAGCCCGGAAACAGCGCCTGGGTGGCTTCGCGCAGGCTGTGAATGCGCTCGGGTGGAATGCGGTCGTCGTGGCCCACCAGCTCGGCCATGCCCGCCACGCGCAGCCGCTGGCCGATACGCGCAAACACCACTTTGCGCGCGGCGTCGGTCACGTTGACGCGCGGCGCTGCGCCGGTGGTGTCCAGCGTGATGCTGTAGCCCTTGAGCGGGTAGATTGGCAGGCCAAAGCCCAGCATCTTCGCGGCCTGGTGGCTGGCGCTGCCCAGGGCCAGCACAAATTGCTGGGCCTCGATGTTGCCCGCGCTGGTGTGAACGGCACTGATGCTGGGCGCGCCCCGCACCATGCCCCGCACAAACCCCTGCACGCGCGTGCCCAGCACAAAGCGCACCCCGCGCGCTGACAGCAAGCGGTGCAGGCCCTGGCATACCGCCAGGCAATCGGCCGCGCACTCGCTGGGTGTGTAGATGGCGCCCGCGATTCGGTGCTGGTAGTGGGCCAAGGCGGGTTCGATATCCACGCACTGCTGGGCCGAGACGGCCTCTTGCGCGCTGCCCCAGGGGCGCTGCAGGTCCATTTGCCGTCGGGCGGCGGCCAGGCCTGCAGGGGTGTCGTAGAGCACCAGCTTGCCGGTGCGCGAGAATTCGCACGCCAGTTGCTCTGCCTCAAGCATGGCTTCAAAACGGTGGCGGCTCAATGCGGCCAGCGCCAGAAGATGCTGCGTGCTGCGTTCCGATGTGGCGCGGTTACAGGCCTGCAAAAAATCAAGCCCCCAGCGCCACTGGTGCGCGTCCCACTGCAGGCGCAGTTTCAGGGGTGAGTTGCGTGAGAGCAGCAGCTGGGGCAACTGGCGCCAGAGGCTGGCGTCCGCCAGCGGCTGCACGTAGCTGTAGCTCAGTTGCGCGCCGTTGCCGCCGCTGGCGCCAGCGCCGGGCTGAGCCTGGTCGATCACGGTGACTTGCAGCCCGCGCTGGTGGAGTTCGTACGCGGTGGCCAGGCCCACGATGCCCGCGCCGAGGACACATACCTGCATAGATTGCTTTTGCCTTGTAGATGGATGCAATCCACTGTAGGGCGGGGGCTGGCGATTGAACAATGCCGATGCCATGTGCCCCTATGTCATCAGGTTATGCCAGTACCTCGCCGCACTGTGCCGTAGGGTTGTTCACAGCCGCCAGTCCACCAAAAAGGAATTGGTGGGGTGCAAAAAATGTCGTCCCTGCCACGGCATAACTTTTAGTCATAGGTACCCCGTGCAAATGAATTGTGCAAGGGCCGCATGAATTCCTACAGTGCAGATGCGTTCCGCATTTTTCGCCTTCACTGACTCGCACATTTTTTACGCAAGGGGTTCCCATGAAGCTTTCTGCCATCACTTCTGCCGCCATCGTTGCCACGGGCCTGCTGGCCAGCACCGTGGCCAATGCCGATACGCTCAAGAAGATTGCCGACTCCGGCAAGATCACGCTGTCCTACCGTGAATCCTCGGTGCCGTTTAGCTACCTGTCGGGCCCGGGCGCGCCTGTGGGCTTTTCGGTGGACCTCTCCAATGCAGTGGTAGACGCTGTGAAGAAACGCCTGAACAACCCCGCCATCAAGGTTGAGCTGCAGGCCGTCACGTCGGCAAACCGCATTCCGCTGCTGACCAACGGCACGATTGATCTGGAGTGTGGCTCCACCACCAACAACACGGCGCGCGGCAAAGACGTGCAGTTCGCCATCAACCACTTCTACACCGGCACGCGTTTGCTCACCAAGAAGTCCTCGGGCGTCAAGAACTACGCCGACCTGGCTAAAAAGAAAGTGGCCAGCACCTCGGGCACCACCAACGCGCAGGTGATGCGCAAGTACAACCGCGACAACAACCTGGACATGGACATCGTGCTGGGCAAGGACCACGACGACTCGCTCCTGTTGGTGGACAGCGGCCGCGCCGAGGCGTTTGCGATGGACGACATCCTGCTGTTTGGCCTGATGGGCAACACCCGCAACCCCGCCGACTGGGTGGTGGTGGGCGATTCTCTGCAAGTGGAGCCCTACGCCTGCATGATGCGCAAGGATGACCCGCAGTTCCAGGCGCTGGTCAATGGCGTGATCGGCGGGATGATGAAGTCGGGCGATTTCGAGAAGCTCTACAACAAGTGGTTCATGTCACCCATTGCGCCACGGGGCCAGAACCTGAACCTGGCCATGAGCAAGGAACTGCGTGACAACCTGACGGCGCAAAGCGACAAGCCTGCGCAGTAGTTCGGGGCAAGCATGTCTGATGTGTGTGCAAGACGCCCGCAAGCGCCGCAGGTGGTAGGAATCCTGGGGGGGATGGGGCCTGCGGCGGGTGCTGACTTTGTGCGGCTGTTCGTGCAGGCATGCACCAGCCGCATGGCGTTGCTGGGCATTCCGGTACACGACCAGGCCTACCCTGAGCACTGGCTGGCCCAGGTGCCCATACCCGATCGCACCACGGCGCTTCACGACACGCGCCCTGGCGCGCACCAGCCGGCAGACCCCATGCTGCAGGCCACGGGGCGGCTGGCCGCACTGGGCGCGCGCGTGGTGGCCATTGCGTGCAACACGGCCCATGCCTGGCACGGCATCTTGCAGCAGCGGTTTCCGCAGATGGTGGTGCTGCACGGGGTGCAGGAAGTGGTGGCGGAGCTGTCGGCACGCCAGGTGCAGGGCGTAGGGCTGCTGGCCACACAGGGTACGTATGACGCGGGGCTGTACCAGGGCGAGCTTGAGCGTGCGCACATCGCCTGCTATGTGCCCACTGACGCCGGGCGCGAGCGGCTCATGCAGGGCATCTACGACGGCGTGAAGGCGGGCAACTATCCGCTGGCACGCCAGTGTTTTGAGTCAGTGTCGATCGGGCTGCGAGAACGGTATGGCGTGTCCACGCTGATCATGGGCTGCACCGAAATACCTCTGGCGCTGTCAGAGCAGCCACGGCTGCAGGGTGTCGCGCTGGTGAACCCTTCGGTGGTGCTGGCGTCGGCCCTGGCCCGTCACGCGTACTGTGATGCGGCACCGGCTTTCTGAGGCTGTCCGCGTGTGGGGGGGCTTGCGCGCGGGCAGCCGCTTTTTGAGCTGACCACCTGACTGGTCGGACAGGCTTCTTAATCGAAGGGGAAAGCGATGACAAACATGATGACCCGGGTGACGCTGAGCATGGGCGCAAAGGCCTTGGGGGCGATTTGCTGTCTGCTGGCCCCGGCCATGGCAGCCATGGCCCAGCCAGCGCCGCCTGCCGCGGCCCCCCCGGCATCGGGCAGCACGCTGCAGCGCATCCAGGCCAGCGGGGTGGTGGTGATTGGCCACCGCGAGTCGTCGCTGCCCATGTCGTACGTGGCCAATGGGGTGCCCATGGGTTACAGCGTGGATGTGTGCCACTACATCGTCCAGGCGCTTGCGCGGCACCTGAAGCTGCGCGAGCTGCGCACCACGTACCGCATGGTCACCTCCAGCAGCCGTTTTGATGCGATTGAAAAGGGCGAGGTGGACCTGGAGTGCGGATCCACCACCAACACGGCGGCGCGCCGCCAGCGGGTGGCGTTCACCATTGCGCACTTCATTGCCTCGTCGCGCATTGTGGTGCTCAGCAGCAAGCCGTATGAGCGCATCGAGGACCTGGAGGGCAAGGTGCTGGCGTCCACGGCGGGCACCACCAACATCGATTCGCTGTCCCGCGAGGCCGCCAACAAGTCGGTGCGCGTGCGCATCGAACCCGCCAAGGACCACGCCGAAGGCTTTGGCTGGGTCGTTAGCAGCAAGGTCGATGGCTTTGCGATGGACGATGTGCTGCTGTTCGGTCTGCGCGCAAGCCATTCGCGGCCCGAGGACCTGAAGGTCATCGGCAAACCCATGACCATCGAGCCTTATGCGGTGGCGTTTGAGCGCAACAACGCGGAGCTCAAGGCGGTGGTGGATGCCGAGCTGCGCCGCCTGATCCAGACGCGCGAGCTGCATCGCCTGTACGACAAATGGTTTACGCAGCCCATTGCGCCGCGGGGCATCAACCTGAGCATGCGCATGCCGCATTTGCTGGTGGACTCGCTCAAATACCCTTCGGACTTCGTGCCGCAATAGCGGGCAGCCGGTAAGCACCAGGGGCGTGGGGTTTGCCTAACGCCAGGCGCTGGCCATCAGTTGGCTGTAGTGCACAGCCTTGCGCCCCAGCAGTTGCTCGAACGCTGCCGGGTTGCCCACGTTGTCGCTGCCCAGCATGGTCAGCGTCTCGGTACACCAGGGCACGCTTGGCACCATGTCGCCCATTCGGGCGCTCAGTTGGGTGAGCGGGTCGGGCAGGCGCAATACGGTGGCCGGCCTGTGGCCCATCTGCTGGCGCAGGCTGGCAATGAAAGCGCCCATGGACAGGGCCTCGGGCCCCGTGCAGTCGATGACGCCTTCCGTGGCCAGGTGCGGGCCCAGCAGTGCGGCAATGGCCGCCGCCACATCGTGCACCGACACGGGCTGCACCCGGGCCGTGAGCATGGGCCCCGGGAACAGGGCCAACGGCAGGCGCGCAAGGTTCATGAACAGAGCGCTGCTGTCGCCGCCCTTGCCAAACACCACGCTGGGCCGCAGCACGGCCGGGCTGATGCTGGCGCCCCGCTGGGCAAGGCCCAGCAGGTGGTCGTCGGCCGCCAGCTTGGTGCGGGCATAGCGGGTGCTGCTGCCCACGATGCCCAGGGCCGACACCTGCACCACGCGGCGCACGCCGGCCTGCACGCAGGCGTCAAACAGCGCAATCGGCGTGTGCTGGTGCACGGCATCAATAGGGCGGGCGCGGGTGTCGCGCAGCACGCCCACCGCGTTGACCACGGCGTCCATGCCGTGTAGCCGGGGCAGCCAGACGCCCGGCGTGGTGTCGCGGGCAAAGTCCACGGGCACGCGGTTGCCCCTGGCAGCGTGGCGGGGCGATACGCCGGCAATCACGGTATGTCCGGCCTGCTCCAGCACCTGGGTGACGGCCTGGCCAATGAATCCGGCCGAGCCGGTGAGAAAGATACGCATGCAACAAACCTTTGTATATGTGCCCGGGCGCGGCAGGGTGGGGCGCGGTGGCCGCCCGCCCAAAACCGCAGGACGCCGGAGCCACGTGGCAGGCAGTTTGCCAGAGGGGGAACCCCTGACGTCGGTGCAGGGGCAATGGTCGCAAGGCCAAGGCCAGGCATGTTTTGCAACGCTGGCTGGGGGGCCGCGCCCGCTCGGGGCGGTGTGCTACGGGCTGGCTCCATGCCCCCTATGGAACCTCTGCATAACTCCCTCCGGTCTTCGCGGGCCCGGGCTCGGGCAGTCCACGGCGTTGCTTTTCTTGCCAATAGCCATGCTATTGGCTGCAAAAAGCGTCTTCTGGCCTATCCCGATCCGCACCGCGCATCCTCGCGAGGGTTATGCAGAGCTTCCCTGGCTTTCTTGCTGCGCGAGAATACGGTGTGGCGCGCCGCGGTGCAATGCAGCGCGTCTGCGCCCGGCGCGTGCCCACCCGGCGCTGTGCCCTCGTCAGACATCTCTTGTCCCCTGTCTGCAAGCCATCACTCACTTGGAGAACCGCCATGCTCGACCACGATCTTCATTCCGACGTCCGCGCGCTCCTGCCGGGCACCACCACCGAGGCGGGCCCCAGCCGGCGCACGGCGCTGCAGGCTGCGCTGGGCCTGGGCTACGCGGCTGCCGCAGCGCCGGTGATGGCGCAAACCGCCATTGCCACGCCAGCGGACGGCCTGGTGGCCGGGGAGGTGAGTTTCATGGTCAATGGTTTCAAGGTGCCTGCGTACCGCGCAGCGCCTACAGGCAAGACGGGCCTGCCGGTGGTGCTGGTGATCCATGAAATTTTCGGGGTGCATGAATACATTGCCGATACCTGCCGCCGTTTCGCCAAGGCGGGCTATCTGGCCATCGCGCCGCAGCTGTTTGCCCGCCAGGGTGACCCTGGCCAGTACACCGAAGCCGCCAAGCTCATGGCCGAGATCGTCTCCAAGGTGCCTGACGCCCAGGTGATCGGCGATCTGGACGCCACGGTGCAGTGGGCGGTCGCCCATGGTGGCGATGCGGCGCGCGTGGGTGTGACGGGGTTCTGCTGGGGCGGCCGCATGACCTGGCTTTATGCCGCACACGGCCCGGTCAGGGCGGCCGTGGCGTGGTACGGCCGCCTGGTCGGCCAGCCCGGCGGCCTCACGCCTAAGCACCCGGTGGACATTCCGCTCATCCTCAAGGCGCCGGTGCTCGGCCTGTACGGCGAAAAAGATACGGGCATCCCCCTTGACACGGTTGATAAGATGAAAACTGCCTTGGCCAGCGGTTCGCCGCAGGCCAAAGTTTCGGAGTTTGTGGTGTACCCCGACGCGCCCCATGCCTTCCACGCCGACTACCGCGCCAGCTTTCGCAAGGAGGCCGCGGAAGATGGCTGGAAGCGGGCCGTGGCCTGGTTCAAGACCCACGGCGTGGCCTGATGCGGCCTGAGAGCCTGTCGGACTTGGAGCGTCGAAAGCGAAAATCGGCCCCAGCGAGGACAGTTTTTGCAGAATTTGCAGCCCCATAGCCGAGCTATGGGGCAAAAAGGCGGTTAAAAATGGACCGCTGCGGTGGATTTGCAGCCGACGATTTCCAAGTCCGACAGGCTCCTGGGGGCGCGGGCTGACCGCCCGGCCCCTGGCCAAGCGCGCTGCGGTGGGAGTTGGGTGGCCACACACAAGGTGATGTGCTCGGGTTTGCCGATCAAAAATATCAACAAAAACGGCATCCGCCGCTGGATGTATAAGCCATTACAGCTATGACTTTGATAGCAATTATTCTTGCCACGCTGGCTGCGGGCATCGGCAGCGTGTGGCTGGCGGCCCTGCTCATGCGCCTGGGGATGGGCCGGCGCGACGACAGCGCTGTGGGCCCGCAGCATCTGCTGAGCCTGGCAGCGGGCGCGCTGCTGGCCACCGCCTTCATGCACCTGCTGCCGGAGGCGTTCGAGAGCGCGGCCGGGGCGCATGACCTGTTTGCGACCCTGCTAGTGGGCGTGGTGTTTTTCTTTCTGCTCGACAAGGCGGAGCTTTGGCACCACGGGCACGAGCACAGTCACGCAGTCGCCAAGCCTGCGGGTGCGCTGCATGCGCACGGGCACGACCATGCGGGCCACGGTGGGCGCCCTCACCATCATGACCGTGGTCATGACCACGGTCACGACCACGGTCACGCCCACGCCCACGCCCCGCGCGGCGGAGGCTGGTCGGTGCTCACGGGCGACAGCGTGCACTGCTTTGGCGACGGCATCTTGATCGCCTCGGCTTTTCTGGCTGACATGCGACTGGGCGTGATCGCTGCCGTATCGGTGCTGGCGCATGAGGTGCCGCACCACATGGGCGATCTGGTGGTCTTGCGTCAGAGCAGCCCCAACCGCCGCATGGCGCTGATCAAGGTGTCGCTGGCCGGGGCCGTGACCGCGCTCGGAGGTCTGACGGGCTTTTACCTGGTGGGGCAGCTGCAGGATTTTTTACCCTATTTTCTGGTGGTGGCCTCCAGCAGCTTCATCTACGTGGCGCTGGCCGATCTGATTCCGCAGCTCCAGAAGCGGCTCACGGCGCGCGAAACGGTGGCCCAGATTGCGTGGCTGATCGCGGGCATGGCCGTGGTCACCTTGGTGAGCGGCGTAGCGCACGCGCACTGACGGGTCGCTTGGCACCACCGCAACCCGCAAAGCCTGATGGTGCAGGCTGCGGAGCCGGACGTGCCGGGTCAGCGGGCCAGTTCTTCGCGCACCGCCGCCACCTGCCGGCGCGATACCGTCAGCAGCTCGGTGGAGCCCTGCAGCCGCACGGCCCAGCCTTCACCCTCTTCGGCGTCGTAGTGCCTTTCCAGTGCGCGCACGGCGCGGCGCGCTACCAGGGCGTTGCGATGGATGCGTAAAAAGCGCGGCGCAAAGCGTGTTTCCAGGTCGCTCAGTGCGCCGTCCATGATGTAGCTGCGGGTGGCGGTGCGCACCGTCACGTACTTTTGTTCGGCCTTGAAGTACAGCACCTCGGCCACCGGCAGTCGTTCGGTGCGGCCGCGGTCCTGAATGAGCAGCGTTTCACTCTCGGGCAGGGATTTGGCTGATGGCGGTGCTGGTGCGCGCGTTGTGCGCTGCACTTTGGCAATGGCCTGCAGCAGTCGCTCGCGGCGTACCGGCTTGGTGAGGTAGTCCACGGCGTCCAGCTCAAAGGCGCTGACGGCGTGTTCGGCGTGGGCCGTGACGAACACGATGGCAGGCGGTTGGGGCAACGCCTGCACGGCATGGGACAGCGCAAGGCCATCCTGCCCGGGCATGTGGATGTCCAGCAGAATGAGATCAAACCCCTTGCCGCCGGTCGGGCCGAGCAGCGCCAGGGCCTCGGCCGCGTTCGATGCCTCGGCCATGGTCAGGCGCTGCTGCGGCGCCGGTAGCGCATCGCGGCAGTCGGCCAGCAGGGTGCGCAGTCGGCTTCGGGCCAGGGCTTCGTCGTCAACGATCAGGATGTTCATGGTTGATATCTTGGTCGGATGCAGATGCGGATGCGGGGCTGGCGGGCACGACGCCGCGGCGGGGGCCACCGTCAGGCCGCGAAGCGCCGCGGTGGGGTTGGCCGCCAGCACGGCCCTGGGGTTCCCGCCGGGGTGCCGTGCTTACGGGTGCCGGCAGCGTGATGCGCACTTCATACAGGCCGTCGCGCACGCCCGCGCTGAACTCGCCGTGCACATCGTGCAGCAGCGCCAGTCGGGCACGCACGTTGGCCAGCGCGATTCCGTGGCCGCGCGGGCTTGCGTCGTCGCCCGGGTTTGGCTTGCCATCGCTTTGGTACAGCGTGTTGGTGATGCGCACCACCACACGGCTGCCGCGCAGCTCGGTGAGCACGCGCAGCCGCCCGCCGCGGTCGCTGGGCTCCACACCATGCTTGACCGCGTTTTCCACCAGAGGCTGCAGCAGCAGCGGGGGCAGGCGTGCGTTGTCGGTGCGTGCGTCCAGGCTCCACTGCACCTGCAGGCGCTTGCCAAAAAGCACCTCTTCGATGGCCAGGTAACGGCGCGCCAGCGTGATCTCCTGGGCCAGCGTGACCGATTCGCCCTGCTCGACCAGCGCGTGGCGAAACAGCTCCGACAGGTCTTCCAGCAGGGATTCGGCTTTGGCGGGCTCCTCGCGCACCAGCGCGATCGCACTGTTGAGGGTGTTGAACAGGAAATGCGGGCGTATGCGCGACTGCAACTCCGTCAGCCGCGCCGTGGTGGCTGCGGGCGTGCGTCCGCGGGCGCGCAGCACCAGCGCCGCCACCAGCAGGGCCGCCAGCAGGGCGCCGGTGGCCGTGCTGGCCACCCAGTGCGCCGAGGTCGTGTAGTGCACCAGGCCCAGCATGCCGCAGGCACATGCCCCTGCCAGGGCCCCCAGCACCACGCCAGCAGCGTACTGCTGCACCGTACCAAGGCGCTGAAGCCAGGTTTTGAGGCTGCAGGCGATGATCAGCCACAACAGCGTGGCGGGCAGCGTACCGCCCGTCAGCAGGGCCAGCGTGCCGACCCAGTCCAGCGGCGAGGTACTGACATACAGCGCGCCGACGCCCACAACGGCCTCCACAAACAGCACTGCGCGCAGCACCACGCCCACATGGCAGGCATCGAACACCAGGGCCCGCCCACGGGGCACACCGCCACTGCGGTACGGGCGACCGGGGGGAGGCGGGTCCAACGGCAGGGGCTGGGTCGATAATAGGCGGCTGTTATGCATTGCGGCATCCGGTCAGACCGGGTGTCTGACTTTCCGGATTATTGCCCCCCTTATGCACAAAGCCCAAGCCACCGGCAACGCGCCCGCGCCGTCCCACAACCAGCTCGACACCAAGGCGCAGGCCTGGTCGGCGCTGTTCTCCGAGCCCATGAGTGATCTGGTCAAGCGCTACACCTCCAGCGTGTTCTTTGACAAGCGCCTGTGGCAGGCCGACATTGCAGGCAGCCTGGCCCACGCCGAAATGCTGGCCGCGCAGGGCAGCATCAGCGCGCAAGACCATGCCAGCATCCAGCGCGGCATGGCGCCGATCACCTCGGAAATCGAGGCTGGACAGTTTGAGTGGAAGCTGGATCTGGAAGACGTGCACCTGAACATCGAGGCCCGCCTGACCCAGCTGGTGGGCGACGCTGGCAAGCGCCTGCACACCGGTCGCAGCCGCAACGACCAGGTGGCCACCGATGTGCGCCTGTGGCTGCGCGGCGAGATCGACTTGATTGCTGACCTGCTCAAGCAACTGCAGGTATCGCTGGTGGAAGTGGCCGAGCACAACGTCGAGGTGATTCTGCCGGGCTTCACGCACCTGCAAGTGGCCCAGCCGGTGAGCTTTGCCCACCACATGCTGGCCTATGTGGAAATGTTTGCCCGCGATGCCGAGCGCATGGCCGACGTGCGCCGCCGCGTCAACGTGCTGCCCCTGGGCAGCGCGGCTCTGGCTGGCACCACCTACCCGCTCGACCGCGAGCGCGTGGCCAAAACCCTGGGGATGGACGGCGTGTGCCAGAACAGCCTGGACGCGGTGAGCGACCGCGACTTCGCCATCGAGTTCACCGCTGCCGCCAGCCTGTGCATGGTGCATGTGAGCCGCCTGTCTGAAGAACTCATCATCTGGATGAGCCAGAACTTCGGCTTCATCAAGATTGCCGACCGCTTCACCACGGGTTCATCGATCATGCCCCAAAAGAAGAACCCCGACGTGCCCGAACTGGCCCGTGGCAAGACCGGCCGCGTGGTCGGCCACCTGATGGGTCTGATCACGCTCATGAAGGGCCAGCCCCTGGCCTACAACAAAGACAACCAGGAAGACAAGGAGCCGCTGTTCGATACGGTGGATACGCTCAAGGACACCCTGCGCATCTTTGCCGAGATGGTGGGTGGCCAGACCAACCCGGCCACCGGCAAGAAGGAAGGCGGCATCACCGTCAACCCGCAGGCCATGGAGCAGGCCGCGCTCAAGGGTTATGCCACCGCTACCGACCTGGCTGATTACCTGGTTAAAAAGGGCCTGCCTTTCCGCGATGCGCACGAAACCGTGGCCCATGCCGTCAAGGCCGCCACCACCCACGCGTGCGACCTGTCGGAGCTGCCGCTGGCCGTGCTGCAGGGCTTTCACCCTGCCATCGAAAAAGACGTGTACGAGTGCCTGAGCCTGCGCGGCTCGCTCAATGCCCGCAACACGCTGGGCGGCACCGCCCCTGCCCAGGTGCGCTTGCAGCTGGCACGGCACCGTGCACGCCTGGCCTGAACCGAGACTGGTGTCTGGCCCACCCCCCGCAGCAGACCCCTGACGAGTTTTTGCCGCAGTCTCCAGCCCGCAGCGGGGTCTGGCGGTGCGGCTGCCAACCCATGGCGCGCCTGTTGCCCGACAAGCTCCAGAACGCGCAGCGCACCGCCGGCACGAACCCGTACGCGCGTGCAACGTCTGCGCCGGTGGCAAGGCGTTTTGATACGCTTGCCGCTTCCGGGGAGGGAACTTGTGCACTTAAAAAAATGGATGGTAGCCAGCGGTCTGTTCCTGCTGGCAGCAGGCGCGCATGCGCTGCAGATCACGGGCTTTTCGCCGCAGGGCGAGGTGGCGCGGGTGCGGCAGGTAGTGACCAAGTTCGATGGTGCAGCCGTCAACTTTGGCGACCCGAAGGCGCCTGCCCCGCTCACCCTGAGCTGCAGTGACGCCAATGCCAGCCGTGGCACCGGCCGCTGGACCAGCGAGCGCGAGTGGGTGTTCGACTTTGAAAACGACCTGCCCCCCGGCGTGCGTTGCACAGCAACGGTCAAACCAAGCTTTAAATCGCCCACTGGCGCTGAGCTGGCGGGCGTCAAAAGCTATCAATTCAATAGCGGCGGCCCGTTTGTGCAGAACATCCGCCCGGGCACCTACGAGAGCATCGATGAAGAACAGTTCTTCGTGCTGGAGTTCAACGGCCCCGCCACGCTGGAGAGCGTGCGCGCCAACGTGTGGTGCGTGGCGCAAGGCCTCGGAGAACGCGTGCCGGTGCGGCTGATCGAGGGCGAGCAGCGCGCGGAGATCCTCAAGTCCCAAGGCATTGACAAGCGCGCTGCGAAGTCGCCCTTGCAGTTCGCCACACTGGCGTGCAACCGCCGACTGGCTTCGGGCTCGCGCATGCAGCTTGTTTTTGGCAAGGGGGTGGCCACACCCAGCGGCATTGCCAACGCCGTGGAAAAGCGCTTTGATTTCACGGTGCGCGAGCCGTTTGCCGCCGATTTCAGTTGCGAGCGTGAAAACGCCCAGGCCGCGTGCCTGCCCATCCGTCCGATGCACCTGAGCTTCAATGCACCGGTTGCGCGCACGCTGGCCTCCGCCATCCGGCTGAAGTCCTCCAAGGAGTCGCTCAAGCCCGTGATCGATGGAGCTGCGGCCGACGCGCAGGCCGACGCGCTGGTCAGCAGCGTGCAATTTGCCGCGCCTCTGGACGAAAACACGTCCTTCGTGCTGGAGCTGCCGCGCGACTTCAAGGACGCATCGGGCCGCACGCTGCGCAATGCCGCGAGCTTTCCGCTCAAGGTCGCCACGGGGGGCATGCCGCCCCTGGCCAAGTTTGCCGCCGCGCCTTTTGGCATTGTTGAGCGCTTCGCGGAAGGGCCAGCGTCTGACAAGCCGCCTGCCTTGCTGCCCGTGACACTGCGCAACGTCGAGGCCGCTTTGCGCGTGCAGGGTTTGCAGGCGAATGCGCCCCCGGCTGCCGCCGACGCGCCGCAGGGCAAGGTCAGCACCCTCAAGCCCGGCAGCGATGCCGAAATCATTGCCTGGTTCCGCAAGGTGCAGCGGTATGACAACTATCTGGTGGACCGCCGACTGGCACGGCGTGATGTCACGGGCCCCTTGCCCAAGGTGCTGGACAACGACCGCGACTATGTCCAGTCACGCATGCTGTCGCTGCTGGCTGGCAAGCCGGGCGTGCGCACACTGGATCTGCCCAAGCCCGCCAGCGGCGACCTGCGCCCCTTTGAGGTGGTGGGCATTCCTCTGCCTCCCGGCTTTCATGTGGTGGAGATTGCATCGCAGCGGCTGGGCCAGTCGCTGCTGGATGACCGGCATGGCGAGGCCCGGACGATGGTGGTGCGAACCTCGGCGCTGGTCACCAACCTGGGCGTGCACTTCAAGCTGGGCCGCGAGAACGCGCTGGCCTGGGTGACCTCGCTGGACAAGGGGTTGCCCGTGCAAGGCGCCACCGTGCGGGTGTCCGACTGCCGCGGCAAGGAACTGGCGCGGGGCGTGACCGATGCCCAGGGCGTGGCCCGCTTCGAGGGCCTGTCGCCCGAGCCACCCGGCTGCACCGGCAACCGCGACGACGATGGCGGGCAGGCCTACTTTGTGAGTGCCCGCCACCTGGGTGCGGACGGCGTGGAGGACATGGCCTTCACCTGGAGTGACTGGCGGCGCGGCATTGAACCCTGGCGCTTCAACGTGCCCACCAGCCGCGCCGCCGCACCCGACGAGCGCGCCCATACCGTCTTTGACCGCACCCTGTTTCGCGCTGGCGAAACCGTGTCGATGAAACACCTGCTGCGCGCCGAAACCCGCCAGGGCTTTGCCCTGCCGGTGTCGCGCCCGGACGCGTTGGTCATCACCCATCTGGGCAGCGGCCAGCAATTCACGCAGCCGCTGGCATGGCGTGGCACGGCCACAGGCGGGCTCAGCGCGCAAAGCACGTTTGCCATCCCGCCGGCTGCCAAGCTCGGGGTGTACCAGGTGGAGCTGGCGGGCAAGGGCTTGGTCAATGGCAGCTTGTCGACAGGCCAGTTCCGGGTGGAGGAGTTCCGCCTGCCCGTGCTGGAAGGGCGCCTTGCGCCCGCCGACAAGAAGGCGCTGGTAAAGGTTCGTTCGGTACCCACCGACGTGCAGATCAACTACGTGTCGGGCGGCGGCGCTGCCAATTTGCCGGTGCGTGTGTCGGCGCTGGTGCGGGGCAAGTATTTGCAGTACGGCGACTACGAAGCCTTCAGCTTCAGCCCACCGCGCAACCGCGAAGCGGCGAATGCCAGCAGTGACGATGAAGAGCCCACCGCCAGCCAGGACGCGCGGGTGATTGCCGACAAGCTGCCGCTCACCCTCAACAAGGAAGGCGCGGGCAAGGTCACCATCGACAACGTGCCGCCCATCCGCCAGCCGCAGGAGCTGTTGCTCGAAGCCACCTACGCCGACCCCAATGGCGAAGTGCAGACCATCCGCAGCACGCAGACGCTGTGGCCTGCCGGTGTGGTGGCCGGTATCAAGACCGAAGGCTGGGTCTCGGCCCGTCAGAAGATCCGCTTTCAGGCACTGGCGCTGCAGCACAGCGGCAAACCCGCGGCCGACACCTCCATGCAGGTGAAGGCCGTAGCCCGCACCACCACCTCCACCCGCAAGCGCATGGTGGGGGGCTTTTACAGCTACGACAACCAGACCGAAACCAAAGACCTGGGCACGGTGTGCAGCGGCAAGAGCGATGCGCGCGGCCTGCTGCTGTGCGAGGCCAAGCTCGACCAGCCGGGCGAAGTGGAGCTGGTGGTGACAGCTACCGACAAGGATGGCAACACCAGCGTGGCGGCCTCGTCGGTGTGGGTCACGCGCCAGGGCGAGCTGTGGTTTGGTGGCGAAGACCACGACCGTATCGATCTGCTGGCCGAGAAGAAGAGCTACCAGCCCGGCGAGACCGCCAAGTTCCAGGTGCGCATGCCGTTTCGCTATGCCAGCGCCCTGGTGGCGGTGGAGCGCGAAGGCATCATCGACACGCAGGTGGTGCAGCTCAACGGGCAGGACCCCACGGTGAGCCTGAAGGTGCAACCCGACTGGGGCCCCAACGTGTATGTGAGCGTGCTGGCGCTGCGCGGCCGCCTGCGCGAGGTGCCGTGGTACAGCTTCTTCACCTGGGGCTTCAAGGCCCCGCGCGAGTGGTGGACCTCGTTTTGGTACGAGGGCAGGGAATACAAGGCGCCCACCGCGCTGGTGGACCTCTCCAAGCCTGCCTTCCGCCTCGGTGTGGCCGAGATCCGCGTGGGCACCGAGGCCCACCGCATCGACGTGAAGGTGGTCACCGACAAGGAAAGCTACGCCGTGCGCGGCAAGGCGCAGGTCACCATCACGGCCCTGCTCCCCGGTGGCAAGCCAGCGGCCAACGCCGAGGTGGCCGTGGCCGCCGTGGACCAGGCGCTGCTGGAGCTCATGCCCAACACCAGCTGGAACCTGCTGGACGCCATGCTGCAGCGGCGCAGCTGGGGCGTGGAGACATCGACCGCGCAGATGGAGATCATTGGCCGTCGGCACTACGGCAAAAAGGCCGTGCCTGCGGGCGGCGGTGGGGGCAGGGCGCAGACGCGCGA
>JBKCTS010000169.1:0-8754 GCA_046318695.1 Acidovorax sp. | reverse complement strand
CCCGATACCTACTTGGTCGCAATGCGTAAAGAATGGTGTCAGACGATTCAATGGGGAGGACGTCCTAACGACTTCACAAAGCTGCAACGTGAGGATGGGACCATGGTGCTGGGCGCCCGCAGGTCGTTTGACGTGTGGGTCCAGCAAATCCGGAATCGGAGCCAAGGATGGGGGCCGCAGGAGACTCACGCCTGCGTTCAGCTGGCGCGCATCGCCGCGCAGATGCATGCCCAGTCGCTCTTGCTGGAAACCAGGGAACGCAACCGATTTCTGGGGGCCAGCCTGGACTTGCTGCATGACATGGTGGTCGTCACAGAGGCGCAAATCCAGCCTGGCAGCGCAATCCGCCGAATTTTGTACGTCAACCCTGCCATGTGCAGTCACTCTGGATATTCCAGAGAAGAACTGCTGGGACAGTCTCCATCGATGTTTCAGGGGCCCCAAACCGACCGACAGCAAATCAGCAAAATGTCGGAGGCGCTCAAGCGGTGGGAGCCCGTTAACGAGACGCTCATCAACTACCGCAAGGATGGCACGCCCTACTGGACGGAAATGAAGATCGTGCCCATCTCGGACGAGACGGGTTGGTGTACGCACTGGATCAGCATTCAGCGGGACATCACCGCCACGATGCAGCTGCAGCAAAGCCTGCAGAGCAAAAACGAGCGGCTTGAAAGCGTGATGCAGGCCACGGGCACAGGCACCTGGACGCTGGACTTTATCGGCGGCATCAGCGTGCTGGACCAGCGTGCGGCGTCGCTGCTGGGTTATGACGCGCAGACGATGGAGGGCCTGAGCGAGAAAAACATGGAGGACATGACGCACCCAGAGGATGTGTCTTCGATGCGCCGATCCCGACAGCCCTACAACGAAAAGCAGCAGTTGCAGGACGCCGTTTTTCGGATGCGTCACCGGGACGGGCAATGGGTGTGGATCCGCTCGCGCGGTCAGATCGTGCACTGGACTCCCGAGGGCCGAGCCGCGCTCATGATAGGCACCTATACCGACGTCAGCGAACGCGTCGCCTTGCGCGCTCAACTGGAACAACAACACCTGTTTTTATCCGACCTCACCGAGCAATTGCCAGGGGTGGTGTATCAGTTCCGCCGAAGCGCAGAAGGTCGATATTCGGTCCTCTTCGCAAGCCGCCAACTGACCCACCTTTTCGGCGTGACTCCCGAAGAAGTCATCAGCGACGTGCGCGCACTGTTTTCGCAAGTGCAGCCGTCCAACCCCGGGGAGTTCCGGCAAAGCATCGAACACAGCGCCCATACGCTTCAGCCATGGCGTCAACGCTTTAGCTTGCAACGCACAACGCAGAGGGCCGACCCGTCTATTCTTGAAGGCCATGCGCAGCCTAGACAGGAGGCCGACGGCAGCGTGGTGTGGCACGGGTTTATCACCGACGTCACGGATCGGGTAAGGACGGAAAGGGCAGGCCAGCAGGCCAGACTGGATCTGGAAGCTACCTTATCGGCCATGCCCGACTCATTGTTGGCGCTGGACGGAGACCTCAAGATCGTCATGGCACGCTCGCCGTCGTCGTTTGTACTGGGTCACCCCCTGAAGTCACTGGTCGGCATGGGCATACTTGAATTGCTGGACGAACCTTCCGGCATCATTTTCTACGATGCGGTACGGCAGACGAACTTGCACGGGCATGTTCAAAACATCGAATTCCCCTTGCAACTGCCAGGAGGATTGCTCCGGCACTTCGAGTGTTCGATCGCAGCAAAGACCGCGCCGGTCAGCACCCCCGGCGATTCAGCCTTGTACGAAAAAGTGCGCAATGGCTACGTGGTCACGCTTCGGGATATCACCCAGCGTAAGAGCGCGGAAGAGCAGGTCGAACGCTTGGCGTACTACGACGCGCTAACCGGTCTGCTCAATCGTCGGGCGCTCTTTGATCGCCTGGAACGTATCAGCGCCCAGTGTTCCGAACGCAACACCCACTACGCCGTTTTGTTCATCGACCTGGATAACTTCAAGGACCTCAACGACACCCAGGGTCATCACGTCGGTGACGAGTTGTTGCGTGAAGTTGCGCGGCGCATGAGCCTGGAGATCCGATACGGCGATATCGTGGCCCGCTTGGGCGGGGACGAGTTCGTGATCGTGATAGCGGACCTTACCCCAGGACTCGTAGCGCAAACCGTGGCCACGAACGTTGCAGACAGCATCCGTGCTTGTATGGACGCGCGCTTCCAGTTGGCAGAACTGTCCTACCGCATCACCTGCAGCATTGGCATCACCTACGGCACTGGCACCCAGGAGAAGGTCTCCGAAGTTATGCGCCGAGCGGACATTGCGATGTACCAAGCCAAAACCGCCGGCCGCAATCTGTATCGCTTCTTTGATCAAGAGACTCAGACCAACGTCAACCGGCGTTCTGCTTTGGAACAAGACCTCCGAAGAGCATTGGATCTGAACGAGCTGCTGCTGCATTACCAGCCAATCGTGAACCGACGCCGCAAGATTGTCGGCTACGAAGCGCTCATCCGCTGGAACCACAGGGTGCATGGACTGATTCCCCCGTCCGAGTTCATTCCACTTGCAGAGAACAATGGTTTGATCGTCCCCATCGGACGATGGGTGCTACAACAGGCATGCAAGCAATTGAATGCCTGGAAGACCGACCCGCAACGCAATGCGCTGTTTATCTCCGTCAATGTGAGCGCGCGACAGGTGCATCGCGAAGAATTTGTAGCGGATTTTTGCGAAGTCGTCGAAGCTGAAGGGGCCGACCCGCACCGAACCAAGCTGGAGCTGACAGAAAGTTTGCTGCACAGCAACTTGGAGGAAACCATTGAGAAGATGCGTGCTCTGGGTACGCGAGGTTTCCAGTTTGCCCTGGACGACTTTGGTACGGGCTACTCTTCGATGTCCTACATCAAGCGACTGCCTCTGCATCAGCTCAAGATTGACCGCAGCTTCGTTTCGAATCTGCCCAACGACAAAGATGAGGCCGCGATCGCCACCATGATCCACCAGCTCGCGCATACGCTGGGCATGTCTGTCGTTGCGGAGGGCGTGGAAACCGAGGCGCAGCGTGACTACCTGCTAAGTTTGGGCTGCCAGTTTTTCCAGGGCTACCTTTTTGGACGCCCGGGGCCACTCACGGACATCCCGCTGAAGTCACGGCGTTAAGTTCGGTTCTGGGCAGATGGACAGCATGTCAGCGCCATGGCGTCCCTCGCGACAAACCATACTCAGCCAGCAGCCTCCGGCAGAGGTGAAGTCTTAACAATTCGAGCGCGCATTTCCGGGCCCGAAAGCACGGCGGACCGATCTTGACAGGCCATGACTTCCCCTATTTTCTGCTTCGCGCGACAGCGTTGTGACAAGAAGTCGCGGCCTCGGTCGCGCAGTTGATTGCCGCCTGCCCCTCACAGTCACCTCTGCGCGGGTGGGGCCAGCGTTCGGCTTCAGGGCGAGTGGCCGAACAACGTCAGCAAATCGGGTGGCACTGCCTCGGGCACGTTGAAGTTCAACTGCGCCTCGATATGCATCAGGTGCTCCTGCATCAGGCGCACCGCTGCGCGCGAATCACGCAGCCTGATCGCGCTGAGCAGCGCCCGGTGATCCCGGCAGTTACAGGCCGATGCGTCGCTGCGAGCGCGACCTGCTGGCTCACCGTAGGTCATCAGAATCAACGATGTGCGCGAGACCAGTTCACGCAGGATGCGCCCAAGGGTCTGGTGATCGGATAGGCGAGCGATATGGAGGTGGAACTCGCCCGACATCCTGACCGCGCGGCGCGTGTCGCCAATGGCACGCGCCGCCTCCTCGTCAGCAATACAGGCGGCCAGCGTTGCGACGTCGTCGGATGTCGCGCGTGCAACAAAGCACTCGACAAGTGTCGACTCGATCATCCGGCGCACCTCAAAGACCTCGCGTGCCTCCTTTTCGCTGGGCTGAGCCACCATAGCGCCCCGATTGGGGGTCAGCGTAACGATCTGTTCGTTGGCCAGCCGCACCAGCACCGGTCGGATACGCGTACGCGATACGCCGAAGGCGCTGGCAAGCTTCTCCTCGATGAGCTTGGTGCCGGGGGGCAGGCGGTGGTCCAAAATAGGCGCTACCACCCGCTCGTAGATATCGTTTTCGGTCAGGACGGCTTGTTCACTCATGGCTTGGACTTAGGGAGCCGTCTAGCCCGCATATTTCACCGGGGACGCACCCGAGTGGGCTGTGATGCGGTGCGCTGGCAAAGCGTGACAACGCTGCGGGCTCGTGCCCGCGAGGAGGAGCAACGCAGCCAGCGTGCCGCAGCACGGCTCAATCGGGTGTGTAGCGCCCGATACAAATTGGATTTGGCACTCGAAGCCAAAAAGGTGAGTATTCATTTAGTGTTGCGGCACATAGGACAGCGACTTGGTGAAACATGCGGGCTAGGGCTGTGACGCTATGTTTGCCTGTGCGAAGGCCGCCCCGACGGCGCCAATTGAGGCGCGCGACAACGCCAAGGCTTGGGCCTTGGCCAGGAACGCAATGTCGATCAACGCTGCCGGTGCGACCTTGCCTTGTTGTTGTAACCCAAAAAATGACCGTTCGCGGTGTTGCCAAGCTTCGCTAGGGCCACACCCCAGCTTCGTGTGCTGCCTGGCCATTTTGAATCGCAACGCATCTGGCAAAAACAACGCTAACAGGCCCTAATCCTTGCGCGACACGGCCCACCGTCGCAAGATATCAACCGCTTGCGCGTCCATCGCCTGCACAAAGGGAGTGGAACGTCCTGCGATCGTCGACCCCGCCTCGCGGCGAAGGACCTCGACGTCGATCGGGTGGCGGTTCGCGGTCGTCACGCCCTCGAAGGCTTCGCCGCTCTGAGTGAGCGAAGCGGCGTAGAAGGTGCGGCGAATACCAGCAATGCTCATCGCGGCCACGCACAGCGCGCACGGCTCGCACGAGGTGTAAAGATCGCAACCGCCGAGGTCCACTGTCTGCAGCCGGCGGCAGGCATCCCGGATAGCCTCCACCTCGCCATGCGATGTGGGGTCATGATGCACTGCGGAGTGGTTGAACCCCTCGCCAACGATCTCGCCATCACGGACGATGACCGCTCCGAAGGGCTCGGTTCCGGGAGTGCTCAGGGCCTGGGCCGAGAGCTCTATGGCCCGGCGCATGAAACGTTCCTCGTACATATCCTTGTCCTTCGCGTCAGGGTCCTGGGGGGGTCGCTTGGAGGTCAATCATGACTAGGGAGCAGCCAAGTGTGGCGGGCATCCCAGCGAACGCCCACGCGGCGCCCGGGCACGAGCCCGAGCGAGTCTATCTCGTGCTGCTGCTTCTGCACGCGCAACTCGGCTTTTCCGCCGACATCGACGAACACGGTCTGCGTGGCGCCAACGAACTCGATACCGATCACCGTGCCCTGTAGCGCAGCAGAATCAGCTTGCTCGACCGGCTCGAGCACCACGCGGTCCGCGGCGATAACGAAGCTGCGCGAGCTGCCCAGCATCGTCCGCTCGAGCGCGGGCACGACGAACTCGCCGACCTCGCTACGTACCGCCAGCACCAGCGCACCCGCCGCCTGGCTGACCTCGACGACCTGACCGCGAAAGAGGTTGTTAAGGCCGATGAACTCGGCCACGAAGGGGTTGGCGGGATAGCGGTAGATATCCTGTGGCTGGCCCTGCTGCGCGATCACGCCGTCGCTCATCAGCGCGATGCGGTCAGCCAGCGCAAAAGCCTCGGACTGGGCATGGGTCACGTAAATGAAGGTGATGTGAAGTTCCTTGTGCAGGCGCGCGAGCTCGGACTGCATGCGCACCCGCAAGTGGGCATCGAGCGCGCTCAGCGGCTCGTCAAGCAGCAGGATGGGCGGCTCAGTGACCAGCGCACGGGCAATTGCCACGCGCTGACGTTGGCCACCCGACAGTTGCTGGATCGAGCGCTCTGCCATGGTCTCCAGACCCATGCGCGCAAGCCACTCAGTCGCTCGCTTGCGGCGCTGCGACGCCATCACTCCCTTCATGCGCAGCGGGAACTCCACGTTCTCGCGCACGTTCAGGAACGGGAAAAGCGCGAGGCTCTGCCAGACCATCGGCGTCTCGCGCTCAAAAACTGGCACGCCCTGCATGTCGCGGCCGCCGATCTCGATCTGACCCGAGGTCGGCGTCTCAAGCCCGGCCATCAGACGCAGCAACGTGGACTTGCCGCAGCCCGACGGACCCATGATGGCGAGAAATTCGCCGACGCCGACCTCAAGGTCCACCCCGCGGACAGCGTGGTGGGCGGTGAACTGCTTGTGGACGGCCTTCAGTTGAAGAAGCGGTTTTGACATGGCGTCGTTCCTGCGGGATGGGTTCATAGACCCGGGCCGGCGCGACTGCGCACCAGCCACTGTGCCAGCAGCACCAGCGACACGCTGATCAGCAGCACCAGCGAGCCGATGGCGTTGATGATGGGGTTGACCTGGCCTTGGAGTTGGTTGAGCAGGCGGACGGGCACCGTCTCGTTCACCCCACCGACGAACCAGGCGATCATGTAGTCGTCGAAAGAGACCGCCGCAGACAGAAAGAAGGCCGCCGCAATCGAGCGCGCGCAGAAGGGAATGATGACGTGGCGGATGCATGCCAGTTCGCTTGCGCCGAGGTTCCATCCAGCGGCTTCGAGGTCGGCGTCGATCTCGCGCAGTCGCAGCCGCACCAGCGCCGTGGCAAACGAAGTTGCTACTGCGACGTGGCACAGAACGATGGCCAACCGGTCTCCCGACAACCCTGCGCGCGACAGGAAGGCAAGCATGGCCATGCCCAGGATGGAGGCCGGTACCGCGGGGGCTACGAGTACCAGCAGGTTGAAGGCGACCTGGCCACGGAAGCGATAACGGTAGTCGACGTAGGCGGCGCAGAAACCCAGCACGGTAGAGATCACGGCCGTGCCCAGCGCCACCAAGAACGTGTTAGCAAAGGCTGCCCTCACCATCTCGTTATTGAAAGCCTGCTCGTACCAGTGAAGGCTGAACCCGCCCAGCGGCAGGCTGGGATACCGGTGTGCGTCGAGCGAGAAGACGACGATCACCAGCATGGGCGTCACCAGAAAGACCATCAGCAGGATGATCGCCCAATGCCGGGCCAGCGCATTCAGTGGAGTTAGCAGGCGGCTCATCGGTCAGCCCTTGCGCCGCGCATTCAACAGCGGAGCTATCAGAAACGTCAACGTCAGTACCAACAGCATGCACACACCGATGACCGAGGCGCGCGGCCACTGGGAACCTGACTTGACGGTGTCGACGATCAGGATGGACAGCGTCGGCGGCCTGCTGCCGGCCATGAATACCGGGCTCACATAGTCCCCGAAGGCCAACAAGAAACAGGTTGTGCAAGCCAGGATGATGGCGGGGCGGATACCCGGAATCACCACGTGCCTGATGATGGCTTGGGGCCGGCACCCCATGTTCTGTGCCGCCTCGAGAAGCGTCCGGTCCAACCCCGCCAGGCCGAACACCAGCACCAGCGTCACCACCGGCAACGTCAGCGTCAGCAGGCCGATCTGCAGCGATAACGCGCCGCCGAGCAAAGGCAGTTCGGACAGCCCCATAGACATCAGCGCTGCGTTGACGAGCCCCTGTGGGCTCAACACGATCTGCCACGCATACACCCGCAGCATGTAGCTCGAGAACACCGGAACCACAAGGCAGGCTATCAGGATCGACCTGACCCGCGGCGAAGTTTTCAGCGCGATCTGATAGGCCGCCGGGAAGGCAATCAGCAGCGCCAGCACCGTGTTGATGGCGGCGATCTTCAACGTGTGCAGCAGGGCGTTGTAGAACGGCCCGGAGTTCAACACTTTGCTCCAGTTCGTCGTCACGAAAGCCGGCTCGAGGCGGAAGGAACGCACCTCCCAGAAGGTGATCATCACCAGGAAGACCAGCGGGGCGGCGAAGAAAAGGAGCTGCCAAGCCGCTACCGGGGCGGCAATTGCCCCGGCCAGCAGCCGCGGCGGCAGCCCGCGCCGCGAGACGGGCAGCCGCTGCAGCGTCGGGGTGGCCCTGTCGGCGGCGGCGCTGTGCGTGCTCATCTTGCGGATCAGGACGGACGACCCTGGCGACAGGTCAGGCGGCCTTGAACTCCGACCAGACGTCGTTCCACTGCTCGATCGTCTGCCGCACCGGCAGGCGACGGAACTGGATCTTCTTGGCCTTGTACTCGTCCATCACATTGGGGCCCTTGAGGGTCATGCGAAGGATCTCTGCCTCCTTGGGCATGGTCTCGTTCAGAAGCTTCCAGCCCGCCATCGACGGGATGCTCTTCTTGTTATCGGCCTTGGTCGCCTGCAAAACCTGGCCCCGCGGAGAGACCGTGTACTGGATGAACTTCCTCGCAAGGTCACGCTTTGGCGTGCCGCGGGCGATCGACAGCGATTCTGTCCACTGCAGGCCGCCCTCCTTCGGGATGATGGTATCCACTGGCACCCCATTCGTGCGCAAGCCCAGCGTGATCCACTCGCCGATCCCAGGCACCAGCAGGGCGCGCCCGTTAGTCAGAGAAGAGAAGATGTCAGCGATCGTGTAGAAGCCCGAAACCTGGGGCTTCAACGAGATCAGGCGTTTCTTGAGGGCCGCGAAGGCATTGTTGTCGATGTCAAACGGAGGCACGTTGCCGTTGTACTGGATGATCGTGCCCTCGGAGTTGTAGTCGCTGTCGTAGGCGGCGCCCTCGAGGCCGTGGAACGTCGTGCCCGAGACGTCGTTGAACTGCAGCACGGCGTCCTTGCAGCCGAACACGAAGATGGCGTTGCCGTGGTAGCGCG
>JBKCTS010000168.1:0-3033 GCA_046318695.1 Acidovorax sp. | reverse complement strand
GTTTGGCATACCGATGGTCGCAGCCCACTGAGCACTCCATGCTCTCCCTTGGGCTGCCAGGGCACACCGAACAAGACTTGAACAGGATGACTATGAAAATCGATGTGAAGATTCTGGATCCGCGCATGGCGGACCAACTGCCCAGCTATGCCACCTCTGGCAGTGCCGGGCTCGACCTGCGCGCCTGCCTGGACCAGCCGCTGACCCTGCAGCCAAACGCATGGCAGCTTGTTCCTACGGGTATCGCGGTCTTCATCAAGGACCCCGGATACGCCGCGCTGATCCTCCCGCGTTCGGGCCTGGGCCACAAGCATGGCATCGTCCTGGGGAATCTGGTCGGGTTGATCGACAGCGACTACCAGGGGCAGCTCATGGTGAGCGCCTGGAACCGAAGCCCGGTTGCGTTTACCCTCGAACCGATGGAGCGCCTGGCGCAACTGGTCATCGTGCCGGTGGTGCAGGCCGAGTTCAACGTGGTTGAAGAATTCGTCGCCACGGAACGTGGCGAGGGCGGTTACGGCTCCACGGGCAAGGCCTGACGGCGGGGTTGCGAGCTCGGGTAGGCCGTGTCCGGCAGCGGCTTATTACGTTAGTTTACAAATTAGCGCTGTGGCAGTACTTCGTGCAGGCTGCTTGCATTGTTAAATGTCGTGCCTTGTCTAGGGTAGTTTGTTCGCTGGCCCGACATGCCCTCATCCGCATCCAGGAGATCCTAATGAATCAGCAAATGACCCCCTCCAGCCGTCCTGCGGGCGCCCATCGCCCAACCCGTTGGCTGGCGCTGGCTGGCGCCGCGGCGCTTTCCATGACCCTGGCTGCCTGCGGCCACAACCGGCCCTACTCGGGCCCGCAGTACGGGTACGGCGGTGGCTATCAAACCCCGGCGCCGGCTTATCCCGGCGGGTCGTATGGCACCGAGTATGGCCGGGTGTCCAATATCGAAGTGCTGCAGGGCCGAGCCCACGGCGGCACCAGCGGCGCAGGCGCAGTGATTGGCGCCGTGGTGGGGGGTGTCTTGGGCAATCAGGTGGGCGGCGGCTCGGGCCGTGCCGCTGCCACGGCCATTGGGGTGCTGGGTGGTGCAGTGGCCGGCAATGCCTTGGAAAGCCGAAACAACAGTCAGGACTTCGAGCCGCGTTATCGTGTGTCGATCGAACTGGACCAGGGCGGCTATCGCACTTACGACTTGAGCCACCCGGGTGACCTGCGGGTGGGCGACCGGGTGCGTCTGTACAACGGGCAGATTTCTCGCTACTAGCCGCTGTCCCCGCTGCACTGCGGTGTATCGGTCCACCGAACATAAGGCCTCCGAAGGGAGGCCTGATGTTTTAGTGCAGCAGGTTGTTGCCCGGTGCCTGCGGCTGTACGCGGAAAAAGCCCGTGCCGGTGGTGCCCCTGCCAATCTCCTCTTCGGTGGCTTCGCGCACGGCTTGCACGGTCAGGTGCAGGCGCAGTGCAATGCCCGCCAGGGGATGGTTGCCGTCCAGCACCACATGCTCCGGATAGATCTCGGCCACCGTGTAGAGCACCGTGCGGGGCGCGTCGGGGTTGCAACCCTCTGGCAGCGCAGTGCCTTCGAAGGTCATGCCCTCTTCAATCTCTGGCGGGAACAGATCGCGGCGTTCCAGGAACAGCAGCTGATCGTCAAAATCGCCAAAAGCGTCGTCGGGCTCCAGATGCAGGGATAACGAGGCTCCCTGTGCATGGCCTTGCAAGGCCTGCTCAATCCGCGGCAGCAGGTCATTGCCGCCCACCAGAAACTCCACCGGATCGTCCAGCACGTCCAGTTCGTCGCCCAGCGTGTCCTTGAGGGTCCAGGTGAGTGCGACCACACATTGTTCGTTGATTTCCATAGGACAATTGTCGCAGTTTGACCAACAAGCCCGTCCGGGCGCGATCTCCCATGGATATCCAGCAACCACTGGCGCTGCTCGGCGGACTCACGGCGACGCAGTTCATGCATCGCCACTGGCAGAAAAAGCCCTTGCTCGTGCGTCAGGCCATACCCCAGTTCAAGCCGCCTGTGGGGCGCAAGGAACTGTTTGCACTGGCCGCACAGGAAAGTGTCGAGAGCCGGCTGGTACAACAGGTCAAGGGCGCCTGGAAACTGCGCCACGGGCCCCTGCAGCGTCGATCCTTGCCAGGGCTGCGGACGCCCGACTGGACCCTGCTCGTGCAAGGGGTGGACCTTCACCATGAGGGCGCGCACCGGCTTTTGCAGCAGTTCCGCTTTGTGCCCGATGCCCGTCTGGATGACCTCATGATCAGCTACGCCAGCCAGGGTGGAGGCGTGGGCCCGCACTTTGACAGCTATGACGTGTTTCTTCTGCAGGCCCATGGTCGGCGGCGCTGGCGCATTGGTCGGCAAAAGGATCTCACCCTGCGTGAGGGCATTCCCCTGAAGGTGCTCGCGCAATTCGAGCCCGAGGAGCAGTTTGTCCTGGAGCCCGGCGACATGCTGTATCTGCCGCCACGCTACGCGCACGACGGAATCGCTGAGGACGAGTGCATGACGTATTCCATCGGCTTTCGCTCGCCTGCCCGGGCAGAGCTGGCGCAGGAACTGCTTGTGCGAATCGCGGAGGACGCCAGGGAGGATGGCTCTGCCGTCATGTACCGAGACGCAGGTCAGCCCGCCATGGCGCAGCCTGCCGCCATTGCGGTACCGCTTCAGGAATTTGCGCGCGATGCACTCGCGCGCGCGCTGGCGCAACCCTTGGTACTGGAACGGGCGCTGGGCGAATACCTGACCGAGCCCAAGCCCAATGTGTGGTTCGAACCCAGTGACATCGGCGTGATGCTGGAGGGCGTGCGCCTGGACCGGCGCAGCCGCATGATGTACGACGCATACCATGTGTTCATCAACGGCGAGAGCTACCGTGCGGGCGGTCGGGACGCAACGCTCATGCGCCAGCTGGCTGACCAGCGCCAGCTGAGCGCCCGGGAACTGGCGCGGGCCCGCGACGTTGGGCTGGCGCGGGGTTGCTGGTGGTGCCAAACGGGGTGGGGCCAACCCTGTCAAGCGGTCGGGGA
>JBKCTS010000167.1:0-9807 GCA_046318695.1 Acidovorax sp. | reverse complement strand
GCCACCCCGCGCAGCGCGACTTTGCCAAGGCCGACTACCTGGCTGCCGTGGAGCGCGCCAAGGAGCTGATCGCGGCCGGTGACTTCATGCAGGTGCAGGTGGGCCAGCGCATCCACAAGCGCTACACCGAGTCGCCGCTATCGCTCTACCGTGCGCTGCGCTCGCTCAACCCGTCGCCCTACATGTATTTCTACGATTTTGGTGACTTCCATGTCGTGGGCGCCAGCCCCGAGATCCTGGTGCGCCAGGAAAAAACCGAGGAAGGCACCAAAGTCACCATCCGCCCGCTGGCCGGTACCCGCCCGCGCGGTGCCACGCCCGAAAAGGACAAGGCCGCCGAGGTGGAGCTCATCAACGACCCCAAGGAGCGCGCCGAGCATGTGATGCTGATCGACCTGGCGCGCAACGACATCGGGCGCATCGCCCGGACGGGTACCGTCAAGGTGACCGAGGCTTTTGTGGTGGAGCGCTACAGCCACGTGATGCACATCGTGAGCAACGTGGAAGGCATGCTCAACGACGGCATGACCAGCATGGATGTGCTCAAGGCCACCTTCCCGGCCGGTACGCTGACCGGCGCGCCCAAGGTCCATGCGATGGAACTGATCGACCAACTGGAGCCCACCAAGCGCGGCCTGTACGGCGGCGCTTGCGGCTACCTGAGCTACGCAGGCGACATGGACGTGGCCATTGCCATCCGCACGGGCATCATCAAGGATGCAACGCTGTATGTGCAGGCTGCGGCTGGCGTGGTGGCCGATTCGGTGCCGGAGATGGAGTGGAGAGAGACCGAGCACAAGGCCCGGGCTTTGCTGCGCGCCGCCGAGCTGGTGGAAGAGGGGCTGGAATGACAGCACCTCACCCCAAGGCCATTGATCTGGTGCAGCCCTGCGCCACCATGGCGGATGTGCGCCGCCACATCGACGCGCTGGACGACGTTCTTGTGCCGCTGCTGGTGCAGCGCACCGGCTACATGACGCAGGCCGCGCGCATCAAACCCAGCGCCTCGGTGGTGCGTGACGAGGCACGCATCGAAGCCATCGTCCGGCGGGTGCGTGCCGCTGCCGCCCGCCATGGTGGCCAGCCCGATGTGGTCGAGGCCATGTACCGCAGCCTGATGGAGCATTCCATCGCCTATGAACACCGCGAGTTCGCGCGCCTGCGCGCAGGGCAGGCCGAAGCCGCCCAGAACCCGCCAGCGGCCCGTGACGCCGCAGGGAGCGCCGCATGAAACTCTTGATGGTCGATAACTACGACAGCTTCACCTACAACATCGTCCAGTACTTCGGTGAGCTCGGGGCCGAGGTGGAGGTGTTTCGCAACGACGAGATCACCGTGGCAGAGATCGAATCGCGCCTGGCAGCCGGGCAGCTTGACCGCCTGGTGATTTCGCCCGGCCCTTGCTCGCCCGCCGAGGCAGGCATCTCGGTGGCAGCGATCGAGCACTTTGCAGGCAAGCTGCCCATCCTGGGCGTGTGCCTGGGGCACCAGGCCATTGGTGCAGCCTTTGGCGGCACCATCATCCGGGCGCAGCAGCTCATGCACGGCAAGACCAGCGTCATCACCACCACGCAAAAGGGCGTGTTTGCGGGTTTGCCGGAGCAATTCACCGTGAACCGCTACCACTCGCTGGCCATCGAGCGCACCACCTGCCCCGATGTGCTGGAAGTGACCGCCTGGACCGATGACGGCGAGATCATGGGCGTGCGCCACAAGGCGCTGGCGATCGAGGGCGTGCAGTTCCACCCCGAAAGCATCCTCACTGAGCACGGCCATGCCATGCTCAAGAACTTTCTGGAGCAGCGCACATGATCATCGACAGCCACCAGCTGGTGATGTTCATCGCCGCAGGCTGGCTGCTGAACCTGACGCCCGGGCCGGACGTGCTCTACATCCTGACCAACGCGCTGCGCTCGGGTACCCGTGCAGGCGTTGTGGCCGGGCTGGGCATTACCGCCGGTTGCTTCGTGCACATCTTTGCGGCCGCTGTGGGCGTGGGCGCCCTGCTGGCCACATCGGCCACCGCATTCACCGTGCTCAAGTGGCTGGGCGCGGCCTACCTTCTGTGGATGGGCGCGCGCATGCTGCTGGCCAGGCCCGCCGCCGATGATGGCAACACGGCTGCGCTGGTGGCTGCAAGGGCAGGCTCGGCTCAGCAAACGACACTTCGCACGTTGTTCCTCGGCGGGTTTTGGACCAATGTGCTCAACCCCAAGGTTGCCATTTTCTTTCTGGCCTTTGTGCCGCAGTTCATCGCGCCGGGCGCTGACAACAAGGCGCTGGGCTGTGTGTTGTTGGGCGTGCTGTTCAATGTGAATGCCATCCCGGTCAACGTCGGCTGGGCGCTGGCCGCGTCGTGGATGGCGCGGCGCGCCAAGGCCATCCAGCGCGGCATGCACTGGCTGGATCGTGTGGCAGGCGCCATGTTCATCGGCTTCGGACTCAAGCTGGCCTTTACTGATCAACCGGCGGCTTGAACGCCACTCCAGGAGATACCGTCATGCCTATCACTCCTCAGGAAGCGCTGCAGCGCACCATCGAGCACCGCGAAATCTTCCACGACGAGATGCTGCACCTGATGCGGCTCATCATGCAGGGCGAGCTCTCGCCCGTGATGACGGCGGCCATCATCACCGGCCTGCGCGTGAAGAAGGAAACCATTGGCGAGATCACCGCCGCCGCGCAGGTGATGCGCGAGTTCTCCACCAAGGTGCATGTGCCCGACGCCAAGCACCTGGTGGACATCGTGGGCACGGGCGGCGACGGTGCCAACACCTTCAACATCTCCACCTGCTCGATGTTCGTGGCCGCCGCAGCGGGCGCCAAGGTCAGCAAGCACGGTGGCCGGGGCGTGTCGAGCAAAAGCGGCAGCGCCGACGTGATGGAAGCCCTGGGCATCCACATCAACCTGAAACCCGAGCAGATCGCCCAGTGCATTGCCGAAGTCGGCATCGGCTTCATGTTTGCGCCCAACCACCACCCGGCCATGAAAAACGTGGCCCCGGTGCGCAAGGAGCTGGGCGTGCGCACCATCTTCAACATCCTGGGCCCGCTGACCAACCCAGCGGGCGCGCCCAACATCCTGATGGGCGTATTCCACCCCGATCTGGTGGGCATCCAGGTGCGCGCGTTGCAGCGCCTGGGCGCTGAACATGCGCTGGTGGTCTATGGGCGCGACGGCATGGACGAAGTGAGCCTGGGGGCCGCCACGCTGGTGGGCGAGCTGAAAAACGGCCAGATCACCGAATACGAAATCCACCCCGAAGACTTTGGCCTTGCCATGGCCAGCAACCGCGCTCTCAAGGTCGAGACGCCCGAGCAGTCGCGCGAGATGCTGATCGGCGTGCTCAAGGGCGAGCCCGGCGCGGCGCACGACATTGTGTGCCTGAACGCTGGCGTGGCCCTGTATGCAGCCGACGTGGTTGATTCGGTGCCAGCAGGCCTTGAAAAAGCGCGTGCGGCCATCGCATCGGGCGCAGCGCTGGCCAAGCTCGAGCAGATCGCTGCGCGCACGCACGCGCTGGCGCTTGGCTGATCCGTAGCGTCGCCATCAACCTTGTGCTACCCCGTATGCCCACCCAGTCGTTGAGACTGCTAAAGGTTGACCATCGGCCGTTGCATAGCGTAGCGGAGTTGGCCTCGAATTTGCCTCGGGTGCAACGCTTGCTGCTGCCGGATCAACTGAGCAAGCCAGCGAGTCCCTGGTTGACGGCTGCTATGGTAGGTCTTGTCGCGTTGATACTGGGGTGGCGGTTGCTGTTGGAGCCTGGATTCCAGGAGCCTCCCGCTCAGTGGGTTGTGATCGCGGCGACGGGCTTGCTCGCTGGTGCCGCCATCTGGTGGATGGAGCGCCAGCGCTTGAGCGCTGGTGGTTGGCTCCTCGATTTTGCACAAGGCCGCGTCGTCCGTGTCGGTCAGGGCGGCAAGGTATCCATAGCCATCAACCCCAGCGAGCACAGTCTGGGCTGCTATGTGGCGGGAGGCTCGAGCGGCGCGCGCTCATTTGCGCTGGAGCTGCGCCATGTCCGGCGTGGCCCGGTAGCCCAGTTGTCCATTGTTCCTTTGAGCGGGCATGGTCAAACCTTCGAGAGCGAGCGCGAACAGCTCGACCTGTGCGTGGACTTGCTGGCCCAGCGGCTTGGCATTCGTCGCTCCGGTGAACCTTTGAAGAAGGCTAACCATCGCCGATCCGCTTCTTGACGACAATCCCTCCACTTTTTACTGATTGCGCCATGTCTGACATCCTCAACAAAATCGTCGCCGTCAAGCACGACGAAGTGGCCGCTGCCCAAAAGCGCCTGCCGCTGCCCGCCATGCGCGCCGATGCCGAAAGCCGCGTGCTCACGCGCGACTTTGAAGGCGCCATGCGTGCCAAGATTGCCAAGGGCCAGGCGGCAGTCATTGCCGAGATCAAGAAGGCCAGCCCCAGCAAGGGCGTGCTGCGCGCCGACTTTGAGCCCGCCGACATCGCCCAGAGCTACATGGAGGGTGATGGCAAGGTCAGCGCGGCCTGCCTGTCGGTGCTGACCGACCGCCAGTTTTTTCAGGGCCAGCCCGACTACCTCAAGCAGGCGCGCGCCAGCACATCGCTGCCGGTGCTGCGCAAGGATTTCATGGTGGATGCGTACCAGATCTATGAGTCGCGCGCGATGGGGGCCGACGCCATCTTGCTCATCGCAGCCTGCCTGGACGATGCCCAGATGGCCGACTATGAGGCCATCGCCCGCAGCCTGGACATGGCGGTGCTGGTGGAGGTGCATGACCGGCCGGAGCTGGAGCGGGCGCTCAAGCTCAAGACCCCGCTGGTGGGCATCAACAACCGCAACCTGCGCACGTTTGAGGTGACGCTCGATACCACGCTGGGCATGTTGAAAGACGTTCCGCCAGAACGCCTGCTGGTGACCGAGTCGGGCATCCTCAAGCCCCAGGATGTGAAGACCATGCGCGATGCCGGTGTGCACGCCTTCCTGGTGGGCGAGGCGTTCATGCGTGCGGACGACCCAGGGCTGGCGCTGGCCCAACTGTTTGCCTGATCTGGTATTGATATAGCTACTAAAATAATAGCTACAAAATCAATCATATCAGGCGCAACAGGGTGTTTTGACTATGGTTTCCGCATCCGACGCTGCCACGCAGCTGGTCAGCGCTGACCCGGCCAGCTGGCCCGTGGCACCGGGCTGGCAGCCGTTGGTGGATGATTTCCTGGCGGGTACCCGGGGCCAGGCGCTGCTGGCGTTTTTGCAGGCGCGGCTGGATGCCGGGGCGGTGATTTTTCCGCCACGCCCGCTGCGGGCGCTGGAGCTCACACCGCCCGAAGCAGTGCGCGTGGTGATCCTGGGGCAGGACCCCTACCACGGCCGCGGTCAGGCCGAAGGGCTGGCGTTTTCGGTGGCGCCGGGGGTGCCGCTGCCGCCCTCGCTGCGCAACATCTTCAAGGAAATCCAGCGTGACCTGGGCACCCCGCCGCCGGCCTGGCCCGCGCCCGGCGGCAGCCTGGTGAAGTGGGCCCAAAACGGCGTTTTGCTGCTCAACACCGGCCTCACGGTGGAAGAGGGTCGGCCCGCCAGCCACGCGGGCAAGGGCTGGGAGCAGCTCACCGACACCATCATCCGCCATGTGGCCGAAGGCCCGCGGCCGGTGGTGTTCATGCTGTGGGGTTCGCACGCCCAATCCAAGCGCAAGCTGATCCCGGCAGATCGCGGGCATCTGGTGCTGATGTCCAACCACCCCTCGCCGTTGTCGGCGCTGCGCCCGCCCGTGCCGTTCATGGGTAACGGGCATTTCGGCAAGGCGCGACAATTCCGGGAGCAGCACGGTGGTGGCGTGCCGCGCTGAGATGGTCACGCCCGACTTTGCGCTCCCGCTTCATGACGGCATGTTTGCGGAGTTGGCACTGCGCCAGCCCGGTTTCGCGGCGCGAGGCGGACTGATCCGCCCGGACCTTTTGGGCCTTGCCAGCGTCCACCATGGAGTCAGAAGGACATGAATACCAACACGCTTGACTGGTCCCTTCCCTATGCCTCTTACCGCAGCGCGGTGATGGGGCGCAACGTGGTGTCCGCCTCGCAGCCGCTGGCAGCGCAGGCGGGGCTGCGCATGCTGCTGGCCGGGGGTAACGCGGTGGATGCGGCCATTGCCGCCGCGATGGCGCTCACGGTGCTCGAGCCCACGGGGTGCGGCATCGGCAGCGACGCTTTTGCCATTGTGTGGGATGGCAAGCAATTGCACGGTCTCAATGCCTCGGGCCGCTCGCCTGCCGCCTGGACGCCCGAATACTTCGAGGCGATCGGCGGAATTCCAGAGGCGGGCTGGAATACCGTCACGGTGCCGGGTGCCGTTTCGGCCTGGGTGGCGCTGTCCAAGCGGCTGGGCAGGCTGCCGTTGGCGCAACTGGCGCAGCCCGCCATCGACTACGCGCGCCACGGCTTTCCGGTATCGCCCATCATTGCCCGGCAGTGGGCGCTGGGTGCTGCCAATCTCGGCGCGCAGCCGGGCTTTGCTGAGTGCTTCATGCCGCTTGGGCGGGCCCCGCAGGCGGGTGAGATGTTCCGCAGCGAGGCCCAAGCCCGCACGCTGGAGCGGATTGTCGAGACCGAGGGCGAGGCCTTCTACCGTGGCGATCTGGCCGAGCGCATGGTCGCCCATGCACAGGCCCACGGCGGCGCCATGACCCTCGCTGACCTGGCCGCGCACCAGGCCGACTGGGTGGGCACCATCCAGCAGCGCTTTGGCGATTCGATCATTCACGAGATTCCGCCCAACGGCCAGGGCATTGCCGCGCTGATGGCGCTGGGCATGCTGGACGCGCATGGCATTGGCGCGCACCCGGTGGACAGCCTGGAGACGGTGCATGCCAGCATCGAGGCCATGAAGCTCGCCTTTGCCGATCTGCACCAGTACAACGCCGACATCGATGCCATGCGGGTGTCCCCGGCCGAGCTGCTACACGCCGATTACCTGAAAGGCCGCGCGGCGCTGATCGACCCCGAGCGCGCTGGCGACCCTGGCCATGGAGCGCCGCGCCCCGGCGGCACGGTGTACCTGGCGGCGGCAGACAGCCAGGGCATGATGATCTCGTTCATCCAGTCAAACTACCTGGGTTTTGGCTCGGGCGTGGTGGTGCCAGGCACCGGCATCAGCCTGGAAATCCGGGGCCTCAACTTCAACCTTTTGCCGGGTAACGCCAACCGGGTGGCGCCGTAAAAGCGCCCCTCGCACACCATCAGACCGGCGTTTGCCATGCATGCCGACGGCACGCCGAAGATGGCGTTTGGCGTGATGGGCGGCCCCAGGCAAAGCCAGGGCCACACGCAGATGGCCCTGCGCGTGCTGCGCTACGGCCAGAACCCGCAAGCCGCGGCCGACGCCCCGCGCTGGCGCGTCACCGGCGGCAAGGGTGTGGCGGTGGAGCCCGCGTTCGACCCAGCCGTGGTCGCCGCGCTGCGCGCGCGCGGGCATGAGGTGACGGTGGAGCCGGGCGATGGCGTGTTTGCCTTTGGCGGCGCGCAGCTGGTGCTGCGCGAGGGCGGTCACTATGTGGCAGGCTCCGACCCGCGCAAGGACGGGCACGCGGTCGCTTTCTGAAGCTGCCGGCACCCCGCCATGCGGGCCGTGGGCGCTTACCGCGGACCGCAGTCGGGGAAACGTTTCTTCCATTCAGCGGCAGGCATGGTGTCAGCCAGGTCGATGCCGCGCACGATAGGGATGTATTCGCTCTGCTCCGTAAATCGCATGAGCGTTGTCACTGCCCGGCTCCCGGCGTCGGCTCGCTGGCAGCCCGCCAATTCCAGCCACAGGCTCAACTCGCGCTTGCCATGGTCGTTTGGCAGTTTCTTCCAGGCAAGCGCCGTGGCCCGTAGTGCGTGCAGGCGGGGCAGGGCGGCAGGGTCAATGCGCCAGACCTGGACGACGGTACGGGGGCGCTCATAGTCCGCTAACGCGCTGCGCTCGGCAGTGCTGCGCAGCTCTTGCAGGGGCAGTTTTTCTGCCAACGTTTCGGTGACGGTGTCGCCACCTGGTAGCCGTACCGTGCGTGACACGCTCACCGAAAGCACCAGCGACGGCCCGTGCAAGGCCACGGCCCCGCTGTGCACTGCTGCCGCGCGCAGGGCCGCCGGATCGAGGGTTTCGAACTGCAGGTTGCGCATCTTCCACAGTGAAGACACCGGAATGCTGCCGCACGCCGTGAGCAACGCAGCGCACAGCGCAGCAGCCCACCAGGGAGCCGAAGGGTGCGGCGTGGCAGGCGCATGGGTTACCGAGCAAGAGGCAGTGGGTACAGTGGGCATCTGCAAAACAATAAAAAATTTATTTAAAACAGCATATTATTATTGTTTTGCAGAAAGTTGTTGCAACCATCATGACCCACAGCCCTTTCCCTGCCTCGTCATCGTCCGTGCGGAGTCCTGCATTTCAGCGCCTTGCGTGGATGCTGCTTGTGGCCAGTTGGGGCTGCGCGCTTGCTTCGTTGGCGCTGTCACTGGCGCGGTGGGCTGCCATTGGCCACGCCGATGGCTGGGCGGCATGGATGCCGGTGGGGTTGGTGCCACCGCAGGCGCACTTGGCGGGGCTTACCTCGCCCCAGTCCATGGAGACGCAGTGGCGCTGGGTCGGTGTGTTGCTCGAATGCATTCCAGCGGCGGCCATGTTCTGGACTGTGCTGTGCGTACACCGCATCTGCAGGGCCTTTCTGGCCGCAGAGGTGTTTGGTCCCGCAGTGGTCCGGGGCTTGAGAGGCATAGGCTGGGGTTTCTTTGCGATGTTCGTGACCTCCCTGATCTACCAAGTCGGTGTCACGGCGTTGTTGTCCTGGCTGGCCTCGGGCCAGAACGGTGGGTTGATTGCGTTGGGCATAGGCTCCTTTGAGGTCAGCACCCTCGTGGTGGGGCTCATGATGCTTTTGCTGGCCCATGTGCTCGCCGAGGGCTCGCGCCTTCAGGCCGAAACCGATGCCTTTGTCTGACCGGTGCACCCATGCCCATCGTTGTCACACTCGATGAAATGCTGGTGCGCCGCAAGGTGAAGTCGCGCGATCTCGCGGCGCATGTGGGCATCACCGAAGCCAACCTCTCCCTGCTCAAAAGCGGCAAGGTCAAGGGCGTGCGCTTCGAAACGCTGTCGGCCATCTGTGAGTACCTGCAGTGCCAGCCTGGCGATCTGCTGGTGTGGGTGCCGCAGGAGGCGTCGTCGGCCAGCGAGGATGGGGCGTAAGCCGTTGCGGTTGGGTTGGCCGGGCCGTTCAGGCCACCAGCGCGTGGTGCTGGCGTTTGCATTGTCCTTGCTCATCCATGCAGCGCTGGTCACCGTGGGCCTGAAGGTGGGCGTGCGCCCGCCACACGCGCTGCCCCAGGCGGAAAAGGCGCTGCAGTGGGTGGATGTGGTGCCGGTGGTGCCTTAAGGAGCACCGGAGCGCCCAGGCGCCCCGGGGCCGCTGCGTGGTGCGATGCCACGCACGGTCCCGCCAGGACAGAGTGCCCTGGCGGCCGCCCCGCAAGCGCCCAGCGGTGTTACAGAGGCTGAGAGCATGGCCGTGGAATACCCGGCACCCCTGCCCGGCACCGCGGCGCAGCCCCGGCCCGGAGCATCGAGCCCGCAGCCAGCGCCAGTCCCCTGGGATTCCGAAGGCATCGCCCGCGCCCTCCAGCGGGAGCGCACGTGGCAGCGCCGCCAGGCTGCCCCCACCTCAGCAGCATTGGTGCCGGAGTCTGGCGTGCGCCTGGGGGAGGGCGTTTCGGAGCATGGGTCGGTGGGTGGGGACGGCAGCCGCGTCACCCGAGTCCAGGGGCCTGCAGGCACGTACTGCGCACG
>JBKCTS010000166.1:0-1115 GCA_046318695.1 Acidovorax sp. | reverse complement strand
GGCTTGTGCAGCACGATCGCTCCAGTCGATGGCGCCACCAGCGGCACGCCATGCTTGTCCAGCAGCGGAATGATGGCCTGCGTGTGCGGTGTGCCGCGCGTGAGGAAAATGGCCACCACGTTTTGTTCCTCAATGAGCTTGCGCGCGTTGTCCGCCGCCTGCTTGGGGTCAAACTTGTCGTCCAGCGACACCAGCTCGATCTTCTGGCCCTTGATCCCACCACTGGCGTTGATCGCATCCAGATACAGCAGGGCACCGTCGGTGGTCTCCCGCACGCCTGCAGCCACCTGGCCGGTGAACCCTGCCGTCTGGCCGACGAGAATCTGTGCCTTGGCGGGCAGCACCATCGCGACGAGGAGGGTCGCCAGCGTCAATAGTTTCTTTCCTGAGGTCATTGTGTCTCCCTGAGTGGTTTGAAAGCAGACCCAGTCTAGAGACCCATGTTGGCGTCGGAATCAGTAGTTCCCGAAATGGGGCTGGTGCCCGACGCACCAGTCCCGGGGGCTAATTCGCGCGTTCGGTGCCCCAAGCGCGGCAGGCCCCTAGAATCTTCGGCCTCACCCCCCGAAAGACTGCCTTCCATGACCCAGGGACTGATCCGTATCCGCGGCGCGCGCCAGCACAACCTCAAGAACCTGGATCTGGACATCCGCACCGGCGAGCTCACGGTGGTCACCGGCCCCAGCGGTTCGGGCAAGTCGAGCCTGGTGTTCGACACCCTGTATGCCGAAGGCCAGCGCCGGTATGTAGAAACCTTCAGCGCCTACGCGCGCCAGTTTCTCGACCGCATGGACAAGCCCGCGGTGGACAAGGTCGAGGGTGTGACCCCGGCGATTGCCTTCGACAAGACCAACCCCGTGCGCTCCAGCCGCTCCACCGTGGGCACGATGACGGAGTTGAATGACCACCTCAAGCTGCTGTTCGCGCGCGCGGGCCAGTTGTTTGACAAGCAGACCGCCCAGCCCGTGCGGCACGACACGCCCGAGACCATCTCTGCCGAGCTGGCAGCGCGATGTGCCGCAGCGGGCGACCCGCGCGTGGTGCTGACATTCCCGGTCGAACTGCCCGCCAATCCCAGCGCCGAGGAGGTTGAGCAATGGCTGTCTGCCAGCGGC
>JBKCTS010000165.1:0-1416 GCA_046318695.1 Acidovorax sp. | reverse complement strand
GGTCCTGAGCGGGCAGGTGTTCAACAACAACTAGGGCGCGGCGGGCGGGGTGGAGCTGCCGTTTGGCGGCGTGAAGTCCAGCGGCTACGGTCGCGAAAAGGGCTTGGAAGCGCTGTACGGCTTCACCACCCTCAAAACAGTGGCCATCAAGTACGGCTGAGGGCGCGCGCAGCCCCCGTCGCTCCTGTGTGCCACGCGCCGCCCCCCGCACGTTGCAACAGCTTCGCCAGGTCCCGTGCCCAGAGTTACAGCGCACGATAGACATGGCCTTTTGGCGGTCAGTTTTGATTTTTCCATTGTCCATCCCACGGAGATCCGCATGCGCGTGCAACACAAATCCATCATCGTCACCGGCGCTGGCAACGGCATTGGTGAGGGCATCGCCAAGCGACTGGCGGCCGAGGGCGGCAGGGTGCTGGTCAACGACATCAACGAGGCCGGTGGCCAGCGCGTGGTGGCCGAGATCGCCGCTGCAGGCGGCACGGCGGCGTTCTTCAAGGCCGACGTGACCCGGTCCGCCGAGGTGAAGGCGATGGTCGATGAAGCCGTGCGCCTGTACGGCCGGCTGGACGTGGTGGTCAACAACGCAGGCTGGACGCACCGCAACCGCCCCATGCTGGAGGTGAGCGAGGACGAGTTCGACAAGGTCTATGCCATCAACATGAAAAGCATCTACCTGTCGGCCATCCACGCGGTGCCCGCGCTGCGCCAGACCGGGGGTGGCAGCTTCATCAACATTGCATCGACCGCCGGGCTGCGCCCCCGCCCGGGCCTGACCTGGTACAACGGCTCCAAGGGTGCCGTCATCATCACCAGCAAATCCATGGCGGCCGAACTGGGCCCCGACAACATCCGCGTCAACTGCATCAACCCCGTGTTCAACCCCGACACCGGCCTGGCCGCCGAATTTGCCGGTGGCCCGCTGGACGAGGCTCGCCGCGCGAAGTTTCTGGCCACCATTCCGCTGGGGCGCTTTTCGACCGCGCTCGATGTTGCCAACGCCGCCCTCTATCTGGCCAGCGACGAGGCCGCCTTCATCAGCGGCGCATGCATCGAGGTGGACGGCGCACGCTGCGTGTGAGCCGTGCCACCACGAGGGCTCCCAGCCGAGACAACGGTGTGGACATCCTGAAAACCTTTGCGGGCTGGAGTGAGAAAATATCCCCCATGCACGCCCTTGCCGCCCCCGTTGAGCCCCGCCATGTCTGAACGCGTCCTCCCCCTGGTGGATCAGCGCCTGGCCTCGCGGCCGGCCAGGGTGCCTGACCAGGCTGCGGCACCTACCGGGCTGCTGACGGACACGCGCGGCCGCCCGCGGCGCGACCTGCGCATCAGCGTGACCGATCGCTGCAACTTCCGCTGCAACTACTGCATGCCCAAGGAAGTTTTCGACAAAGACTACCCCTACTTGCCACA
>JBKCTS010000164.1:0-6968 GCA_046318695.1 Acidovorax sp. | reverse complement strand
TGCGCGACAGCTTCTGTTCGGCCAGAAGCATTTCCCCGAGCCTGGGCGCCGTGGCAGTGCTGCTGTCCAGATCAATCATTTCTGCCGACGACTTCATCAACCGCGCCTTTGCTTGTTTGGGGATCAAAAATTCTCGAAGCTTCCCAGACCACCCGCGAGAACTCAGTCAAACCACAGCAAACAGCGGCTCAGTCGATCCAGCTCAGGGCCGACGTAATAGTGGCGGTAGCCCAGGAGCCGCTGCCACCACGGCCTGCGTCTCCAGGCGAGGTATTCTGACACGGTCCGTTCGTCGGCCTGCCTCTCGCGCAGACGCCGCTCCAGGGCCTGGGCCTGTTGATAGGTGGCGGATCCCAGTGCCCGCACCCGCCGGAACACGCCCGGTCCATCGGTGAACAGCCGCATCAGCCGGGTCTTCAGACTGCGGTCCTTGGCCCCGACCTGGTTTGCGCCATGCTGCCGGTACAGGATCAGCGGATCCTGTAGGAAAACCCTTCGCCCGGCGCCACTGACGAGGGCGCACCACCAGTCGTGCAGGATGGCTTCGGCAGGCACAGGCAGCGCCAGTTGCAAAAGTGCCCGGTTGATCATCATGGTGCAACCGGTGACCTGATTGACGCTGAGCAGCGACAAGGCGGAACAGGCTGCCGGGTCCATCCGTTGGTATCGCACAAACGAAGCGCAGCGCACCGTGAGCTTCTCGTCCACCACGGCGAGGTCTGTGTGCACCAGGCACGGCACCTGATCTCCGTTGCCGGCCTCCACTTGCACCATGGCCGCCAACGTCACCGCGATCTTTTCAGGGAGCCACACATCGTCCTGATCGGCAAAGGCCATCCAGCGGGCCACCCCATCGCGGAGGCTGGCCTGCATCAGGTTTTCGAAGTTGCGCACCACCCCCCGGCCCGGCGTTGGATGTGGCACCAGCACCAGACGTTCGCCCAGCGTGGCGCGGTATCGGAGCAGGATCTCCATGGTGGCGTCGGACGACCCGTCGTCGCTGACCAGAATCCGGAACTCCTGGTGTGTTTGCGCCAGGATCGATTCGATCTGTTGGGCCAGATACTTCGATCCGTTGTAGGTGGCCAGGAGCACATCGACCAGACCTTGACTCATCCGGCCCGTCCCATGGCAGTGCGTGGGGCTTGTCTGTGCTGGCGCATGCTCAAAGTCCGGTTCCCGTTTTTGCGGCACGCTGGGCACCGCGACATTCGCAGAGCATCAGCGCTTCGTACGCATCGGTGATGCCGTCCCAGGTGTAGTGCTCTGCGACGATGGACCGTGCGCGCTGCGAGCGAAGAGCGTGCTGCCCGGCAGCAGTGCGTGTCAGCCCGTCCAGAATGCGCCCCAACTGCTCGGGGCTGCTGAAGTAGTCTGCGGCGTCCCGCGCGACCTCGCGGTTGTACGGGTTGTCGTGGGCAATCACCCAATTACCGCAGGCCAGCGCTTCCAGAAGCGATGGGTTGGTTCCGCCCACGGAATGCCCATGCAGGTAGGCGACCGCATGGAGTCGCAGGCTCTGAAGCTGCGCACTGTCGTAGATTCCGCCCACAAAGCGCACCCGATCGCTGGCAAGCGCCTTGAGCTGCCGCTGGTAAGGCGTTGCGCCCGAGACATCCCCCACCACCACCAGCGGCCAATCGCCCCCGTGCAGCAGGTGGCCCTGGATGATCTCCAGCACATGGTTCTCAGGTTCAGGCCGCGCCACCACCAGCAGATACTCACGGGCCTGCAGTTGCCAGGTGACTAGCACCGATGCGTCGGCCGCGTCGGGATCGACCAGCTCGGCACCGTAGGCGATGAAGCTGCTGGGCGCTCCCCGGGGGTAGGTGGTGCGAAATCGCTGTGCAATGGCCTGCGCGTCTGCAATGAGGCGCGTGGCGGCTTTCGTGGCCACCCATTCCATGCACCGCAAGTAAGTGCGCGCGGCCCACCCCCATTTGCTGCGCGCCCATTCCAGGCCATCCACATTGATCCAGACCGGCGCCCCGAACAAGCGCGGCCACCAGCAGGCCCAGGCAGCTCCGTACCCCAGCATGTAGACGAGGTCGTAGCCGCGACGCGCATCCCACAGGCAGGCGCTGTCGTACGCCAGAACCGAAGCGGCTCCCCAACGCGGCCGCCGCCGGGATCGGACCCTGACCCCCTGGTACATGCGGTCTGCCACAGGTGTATCGCCGCACTCCGCATACACGGTGACGTCATGCCCGCGCGCGGCCAGCCGTGTTGCCAACTGCTCGGCGAAGGTTTCAAAGCCGCCGTAATTTGCGGGAATCCCACGCGAGCCCAGGATCGCGACCCGCAGGCGGGCGGGCGGCGCCACCTGCGCTTCGCAGCCCGGCGGCGTCGGCACCAGCGAACCGGTCAAAGCTCGGCCTCGGCCAGTAGCCTCCCGGCCTGGTCCTTGGCAGACAACTGGACCGCAACATCCACCTCGGGCCAGGCGATCGCCAGCTGCGGGTCATCCCACCGGATGCAGCGCTCATGCTCGGGGCTGTAGTAGTCGGTGGTCTTGTAGAGAAAATCCGCAGATTCGGACAGCACCAGAAAACCGTGCGCCAGACCTGGCGGCACCCACAGCTGCCGGTGGTTATCTTCCGTCAGCAGGGCACCCACCCATCGGCCAAACGTGGGGGAATCCTTGCGAATGTCAACCGCCACATCGAACACCGCACCTCGGACCACGCGCACCAGCTTGCCCTGGGCCCGGGGCGGCAGCTGGTAATGCAAGCCGCGCAAAACGCCCTTGCTGCTGCGGCTGTGGTTGTCCTGAACGAAGGCACAGGCAACGCCCGTTTTTTCGCGGAAAACCTGCTCGTTGAAACTCTCGTAGAAAAAGCCGCGACTGTCGCCGAACACCTTGGGTTCGATCAACACCACATCGGGAATGGCTTGCCGAGTTGCTTGCATGGCAGATCAATACACCCGGTCGTTGAGCAAGCGCTGCAGGTATTGTCCGTACCCGTTCTTGGCCAGCGGCTGGGCCAGGCGATGCAGCTGTTCGCTGTCAATCCATTGGGATCGCCAGGCAATCTCTTCCGGGCACGCGATCTTCAGGCCCTGGCGGTGCTCCAGCGTGGCGATGAACTGGCTGGCCTCCAGCAAGCTCTCATGCGTGCCCGTGTCCAGCCACGCATAGCCGCGCCCCATGATCTCGACGTTGAGCTGCCCCTGCTCAAGGTAAAGGCGGTTCAGATCGGTGATTTCCAGTTCGCCCCGGGGCGATGGCTGCAGGCTCTTGGCCATGGTGGCAACCTGTCCGTCGTAGAAATACAGCCCCGTCACCGCATAGCTGCTCTTGGGCTGGGCGGGTTTTTCTTCCAGGCTCAGCACCTTGCCGTGGGCGTCGAACTCCGCCACGCCGTAGCGCTGCGGGTCATGCACATGGTAGGCAAAGACGCTGGCGCCCGCAGTGCGTTGCTGCGCGTTGCCCAGCAGTTCGTGAAAGTCGTGGCCGTAGAAGATGTTGTCGCCCAGGACCAGTGCACTGGGCGCGCCAGCGAGGAAGTCCTCGCCAATGATGAAGGCCTGGGCCAGGCCGTCGGGGCTTGGCTGCACGGCGTACTGAAGGCTCAGCCCCCACTGGCTGCCGTCGCCCAGCAGTTGTTCGAAGCGCGGCGTATCCTGCGGCGTGCTGATGACCAGAATGTCGCGAATGCCCGCCAGCATCAGGGTGCTGAGCGGGTAGTAGATCATGGGCTTGTCGTACACCGGCAGCAGTTGCTTGCTGATGGCCAGCGTGGCGGGGTGCAGGCGGGTGCCGGAGCCCCCGGCGAGGATGATGCCTTTGCGTTGCGTCATGTGGGGTGCCAATCAGAGAATTTCTGCCAGCATGCGCGCCACGCCGGCCTGCCAATGCGGCATCTTGAGGCCAAAGGTGGCTTGCAGTTTGCCGGTGTTCAGGCGCGAGTTGTGCGGGCGCACCGCGGGGGTGGGGAAGGCGCTGGTAGGAACCGGCGCAACCTCTTTTGCTTTTATTTTGATAGCGCTTTGCATAATCTGGGCGCGCGCGATCACGTATTTTGCGTATTCATTCCAGTTCGTTTCGCCCGCGGCGACGCAGTGATACAGGCCCGCGTCCTGCGGGCGCTGCTGCAGCTGGCGCAGCGCATGCGCCGTCACGTCGGCCAGCAGGTCGGCCCCGGTGGGCGCGCCCCACTGGTCGTCGATCACGGTCAGGCGGTCGCGCTCCTGCGCCAGGCGCAGCATGGTCTTGGCGAAGTTGCCGCCGCGCGCGGCGTAGACCCAGCTCGTGCGCAGGATCAGGTGCTTTGCGCCAGATTCTGCGATGAGCTGCTCGCCTTCGCGCTTGGTGCGGCCGTACACGCTCAGGGGCGCGGGCGTGTCGGTCTCCACCCAGGGGCGGCTGCCGCTGCCGTCAAAGACGTAATCGGTGCTGTAGTGCACCATCCAGGCACCCAGCTTCGCGGCCTCGAGCGCGATGGCGCCAGGGGCGGTGGCGTTGAGCGTGCGGGCCAGGTCAGGCTCGCTCTCGGCCTTGTCCACGGCCGTGTGGGCCGCAGCATTGACGATCACATCAGGGCGCAGCGCCCGCACGGTGTCGGCCACGCCCGAAGGGTTGGCAAAGTCACCGCAGTGGTCGGTGCTGTCAAAGTCAAGCGCCGTGACGGTGCCCAGCACGGACAGGCTGCGCTGCAGCTCCCACCCCACCTGACCACCCTTGCCAAAGAGCAGGATGTTCATGCAGATACGCCATCCGCGTATTGGGTCTGCACCCAGTCGCGGTAGGCCCCGGTCTGCACGCTGGCCACCCAGTCGGCATGGTCGAGGTACCACTGCACCGTTTTGCGGATGCCGGTGTCGAAGGTTTCGGCAGGCTTCCAGCCCAGCTCGCGCTCGATCTTGCGTGCGTCGATGGCGTAGCGACGGTCGTGACCGGGGCGGTCCTTCACGTAGGTGATCTGACTGCGGTAGCTTTGCCCGTCGGCGCGGGGGCGCAGTTCATCGAGCAGGCTGCACACCATGTTCACGATCTCGATGTTGGGCTTTTCGTTCCAGCCGCCCACGTTGTAGGTCTGGCCGGGCGTGCCCGCCTGCAGCACACGACGGATGGCGCTGCAGTGGTCCTTCACATACAGCCAGTCACGCACCTGCATGCCGTCGCCGTACACGGGCAGCGGTTTGCCTGCCAGGGCGTTGACGATCATCAGCGGGATGAGCTTTTCGGGGAAATGGAAGGGGCCGTAGTTGTTGCTGCAGTTGGTGGTGAGCACCGGCAGCCCATAGGTATGGTGCCAGGCACGCACCAGATGGTCGCTGGCGGCCTTGCTGGCGCTGTAGGGGCTGTTGGGCTCAAAGCCGCGCGTTTCCGTGAAGGCCGGATCCGTCGGCGCAAGGGAGCCGTACACCTCGTCGGTGGACACATGCAGGAACCGAAAGCCCGAGCGCTCGGCCTCGGGCATGTGGCTCCAGTAGGCCCGCACGGCCTCAAGCAGGCGAAATGACCCCACGATGTTGGTCTGGATGAAATCCTCGGGACCGTGGATGGACCGGTCCACATGGGACTCGGCCGCAAAGTTGATCACGGCGCGTGGCTTGTGCTCGGACAGCAGGCGCGCAACCACCGCGGTATCCCCGATGTCGCCCTGCACGAAGATGTGCCGCGCATCACCCTGGATGCCGTCCAGGTTGTGTAGGTTGCCAGCGTAGGTGAGCTTGTCGAGGTTGACGACAGGCTCGGCCGAGGCCTCAAGCCAGTCAAGAACGAAGTTGGCGCCGATGAAACCCGCGCCGCCAGTAACCAAAATCATAGGGTGGGCTGTGTGAAATGCCTGCTTGGCAAAGCTTTGGATTATCCCATTGCGCCCACCCCACCCGCGGCGGGCCGCAGGTGGGGTACGCCTGGGGCGCAAAACCCTGTCAGAAGTGAATGCCCCGCATCATCTGCTGCAGCGCCACGGCCTCTGCCGACAACTGCGGCTTGGCAGCCTTGTCGCCCTTGTCCCCTTTGGCAGCCGTGGAGTCCGGGAACATGCGGAAGCTGGTGTTCATGGAAATCTGCGCGATCCGCGGCACCAGGGCATGCAGAATCTGCCCGGTGATGCCCAGGCGCGTGGCGATGCGCACGGGCTTAAAGATGCAGGCCTGGGCCACCATGTCGGCAGCCTCCTCGGGGCTGAGCGTGGGCACGTTGTTGTAGATCTTGGTGGGCGCGATCATCGGTGTGCGCACCAGCGGCATGTTGATGGTGGTGAAGGTGATGCCCTGGTCAGCGAACTCGCTGGAGGCGCAGCGCGTCCAGGCATCGAGCGCCGCCTTGCTGGCCACGTAGGCCGAAAAGCGTGGCGCGTTGGTCAGCACGCCAATGGAGCTGATGTTGACCACATGGCCCTTGCGCTTTTGCACCATACCGGGCAAGAGCCCCATGGTCACGCGCAGGCAGCCAAAGTAGTTGAGTTGCATGGTGCGCTCAAAGTCGTGGAAGCGGTCGTAGCTCGATTCGATGGCGCGCCGGATGGAACGCCCTGCATTGTTGATGAGGAAGTCCACACCGCCGTGGTTGTCGACGAGCAGCTTGACGAACCGGTCGCAGTCGGTCATGTCGGCAATGTCGGCCGGGTAGGCAATGAAGGCATAGCCCTTGGCCTTGGCTTCGGCGCAGGCTTCATCGAGCTTGTCCTGGTCGCGCCCGCAGATGATGGTGGTGGCGCCTGCCTCGGCAAACTTGTGCGCGGCCGCCAGGCCAATGCCCGACGAACCCCCGGTCACCAGCACCACCTTGCCCGCCACCGTGCCCTTGAGCGTGCGGTCGATGAACAGTTCGGGGTCGAGGTGACGCTCCCAGTAATCCCACAGGCGCCAGGCATAGTCCCGCAGGTTGGGACACGACACGCCCGAACCCTTGAGCGCAGCCAGCGTCTCGCGGCAGTCAAAGCGCGTGGGGTAATTCACAAACGTGAGCATGTCCTCGGGCAGGCCCAGGTCTTTCATGACCGCATTGCGCACCC
>JBKCTS010000163.1:0-4968 GCA_046318695.1 Acidovorax sp. | reverse complement strand
GGTTGGGGAAGTTGCCGTCCACCTCGGAAAACAACTCGATCACCTCGCAGCCGAGCGCGCGGAAAATGCCGGGGGCCGATGCACCGGCTATGCCGTTGCCGCAATCGACCACGATCTTCAGGGGCCGCGCCAGCTTCACATCGCCCACGATGCGTGCCGTATAGTCGCCCAGCACATCCACGCGGCGCACCGAGCCACCGGGCCGTAGCTGCCAGGTCTCCTGCTCCATGGTGCGCCGCAGGGCCTGGATGTCCTCGCCATAGATGGCACGCCCGGCCAGCACCATCTTGAAGCCGTTGTAGTCCCGCGGGTTGTGACTGCCGGTGACCTGGATGCCGCTGTGGCACAGCGTGCTGGCGGCAAAGTACAGCATCGGCGTCGTCACCATGCCCACGTCGATCACCTCGATGCCCGCCTCGACCAGGCCCCGGATGAGCCCCGCCGCCATCGACGGCCCCGACAAGCGCCCGTCGCGCCCCACCGCCACCACGGTCTGTCCCTGGGCCCGCGCAGCCGTGCCAAAAGCCCGACCCAGCCCGACCGCCACGGCTTCATTGAGGGTGGACGGCACGATGCCTCGGATGTCGTAGGCTTTGAAAATCGCGGGGGCGAGCTGCACTGAGGGGGCCTTTCAGCAGGAGATGCGGTGAGCGGGGGAGCGCGCCATTGTAGGTGGGCAGGGGGTGGCCGGGCGGTGGGCGCACGCCCCATGCGCCCCCGCAGATCACAGGGCCATGGGGGCGGCGCCCGCAGACACGGGTGCACAACCCACCCGTGTTTGCCGCGCAGACTTTTCTCTATGATGCTCGCCATGACTTTGGCCATATGTTGCGCCCCATGCCCGGCGTGCAGCCGCTGCATGTAAGAATCAAATTTGATAGCAGAAAAGTCATACTGATCAAGCGCAACTTTCGGTTTTTATTGAATTTTTTCATCCAACATGCCCTACCCTGCATCAATGGTTCAGCTTGCCGTCACCACCCGGCTGGGCCCGGTGCGACTGGCCGCGTCCCCCGTGGGCCTGGCGGGCCTGTGGTTTGAGGGCCAGCGCCACGAGCCCGTGCAGCAGTTGCACGGCCCGTCGGCCTGGCCCGAGGCGGCCGCGCACCCGGTGCTGCTGGAGGCGTCACGGCAGCTCGGGCAATACCTCAGCGGCCGTCGCGATGCTTTCGACCTGCCGCTGGATTTGTCGAGCGGCACCGGATTTCAGCAGGACGTGTGGCGCGCATTGCTCGCGGTGGGGCGTGGCACGACCACCAGCTACGGCGCGCTGGGCCGCCGGCTGGGTCGGTCGCTGGCCATGCGCGCCGTGGGGGCGGCGGTGGGGCGTAACCCCTTGAGCATCGTGGTGCCCTGCCACCGCATCGTGGGCGCCAACGGCAGCCTCACGGGTTACGCTGGCGGGCTTGACCGCAAGAGCGCGCTGCTGGTGCTGGAGGGCGCGGTGCCGCCGCTGGGTGCCCAGCCTGATTCGGCACGTGGTGGCCGTCCATTGGTGCAGGCATGCGCCTGAAGCCCCAACACGCACGGCCAGAGTGCTTTGGGGTCAGCGTGTCCGTTGAGTGGACTTCCGTGTGGGGCACGCTGGTTCATGCGGCGGGCAAGGGCCTGCGCCACCCATGCGCGGCGCGCCGCTGTCAACAGGGCTTATCAGCACAGGCAGGCCTGTCGCGCGGCCGCAGGAGCGGCCATAATTTTGCGTTATGCCTTCTTCACCGACCGGCCCAGAACCAAGGTCTGCCCTGCTTTGCTCGAATACCGGGGTCGCATGGCCCGGTCCGCGTTGTGTGGTGCCACAAGCGCGTTTGGCTGCTGACTGGGGCCGGCCATGAGCAATGACGCCCTGATCGCGGGCACGGTCCTGATTCTGCTGCTGGTACTCGAGTCCCTGCCGCCCTCGGAGTCACTGCATCCCTCGCGCCGTACCCGCTGGGTTCTGGGTTTCACGGGCGGCGTGGCCTCGGTGGCGTCGTTCATGGCCCCGCACTGGAACGCGCCAGAACTGGGGTTGCTGGCCTACCCCACGGTGGTCGCCTTCCTGGGGCTGTACTTCGGCGCCCTGCCATCCGCCGTGGCGGGCGTCATCTCACTGGTGCCAGTCGCCTATCTTGCACCGAACGCCGCACCCGCTGCTGCTGCCGTACTGTGCGGCACGGGTGTGTTGGCGTTGGGCTGGCGATTCCTGGGGCAGCGCCTGTCCATGCGTGGAGCCGCATGGCTGGTACTGGCGGGTCTTGCCGTCACCCTGCCCATGGTGGTGGCCTTGCTCATGATGCTGATCAACAGCCTGTCGGGCGGCCGGGGGCCGTGGGAGCTCTCGATCCCCTGGCACCACGGGGCGGGCATGCTCATCCTGGGCGCAGGTCGTCTGCTGCTTGCCAGCAAGGCCCGGGCCGAACTGGCGCGCAACAGCACGCAGCAGGCCTTGCTGCAGCGCGAAAAGCAGTTGCAGCTGGCCATGGACGCGGTGGGCGGCGGCCGCTGGGAATGGGATGTGGCTGAGCAGCGCTTTTACTGCCATGGGCTGTTCTACCACGCCTTTGGCATCACGCAGGCCGATGCCGATGCGCCAGACCTCTGGCAGCGCTGGTACGCGCGCCGCCACACCACAGATATTCAGCGCAATGCCGAGAAGCTCGCGCGCACCATGAACGGCCTGGAAGAATCTTACGAGGCGCAGTTCCGCGCACTGGATATGGACGGCCAGTGGCGCTGGATCATGTCCCGCGGTACGGTGGTGCGCCGGGATGCCCGCGGCCGCCCGGTGCGCCTGGTGGGTATGGATGTGGATGTCACCGCGCATCGCGAGGTCGAGGACGCATTGCGCTCTTCGGAGGCCAAATACACCACCTTCTACCAGACCCTGCCAGACCCGGCCGGCATATCGCGCATTTCGGACGGGTGCTATGTGGACGTCAACCCTGCCCTGTGCGAACTGCTGGGCCTGCCCCGCGAGCAGATCGTGGGCCGCACCTCGACAGAGCTGCGTATCTGGGCGTCTGACGAGGAGCGCGCCCGGCTGCTGGAAGTGTTTCGCCGCGACGGCCAGGTGGAACGCCTGCCCATGATGGCCCAGAGCAAGGGACGGCGCATCCCCGGGCTGATGTCGGCGCGCTCGGTGATGATCGGTGCCGATAGTTGTTTCGTGTTCGTGTTCCACGACATGACCGAGGCGCATCGCAGTGCAGAGGAATTGCGCGCCCTCAACAACCAGCTACAACAGGCAGGGCGGCTGGCCCGGCTCGGTGTGTGGGAGGAGGAGCGCGGGAAAGGTCTGGTGTACTGGTCTGACGTGAGCATGGACATCCTTGGCCTTCCGCATGGAACCCCCCCACCCTCGGACTACATCGACCGGTATGTGGCACCGCCCTACCGTGAGCCGCTGCGCGAGGTGCTCCGAAAAAGCATGCTGTCCGGCTCCGAGTGGACGATGGAGATGGAGGTCATCCATGCGGACGGTCGTCTGGTGTGGGTGCGCGCTCGGGGTGAGCCCGAGATGCGCAATGGGCGCGCCCAGCGCATGCGCGGCGTGACCCAGGACATCGATGAGAGCAAGCGCGCCGAACAGCGTTTGCGTTTATCGGAAGATCGCTTCTCGCGAATCTTCCAGCTCATGCCCTTTCCCATGGGGCTGACGAACCGTGACACAGGCCGTTATGTGGACCTTAACCCGGCATGGGTCGAGGTAGCGGGCATTCCACGCGATGAGGCCATCGGGCGCACTGCGGTTGAGTTGGGCCTGTGCACGCCAGAGGACCGTCAGCGCCTGCTGGAAAACATCGACCACAATGGGTTGCCGGTCAGCACCGAGTTGCAAGTGAACGTACGGGGCGGCCCGCCACGCACGGTGCTGCAATCGATGCGCCCGACCGAGTTTGACGGCGAGCCGTGCTGGCTGTTTTCGGTACATGACATCACCGATCGCAAGCGCAACGAAGAACGGGTGCGCGAGCGGGAAGAGTTGTTGTCCCTGACCATCTCAGCAGCCTCGCTGGGACTATGGGACTGGGACCTGCACCTGGGAACCGTGACCGGCGACAGCCGCTGGCGTGCCATGTACAACCTGCCCGACGGGCCAGACGCGCCCCCCGCAGTGCGGTGGAAAGATACGCTGGCCATCGATGACAGCAAGCGCATCGAAATCGAGCTTGTGCGCCACCAGGGCAACCCGTCCACGCCGTTTGACGCCACATGTCGCATCGACCCGGCTGACGGTCGCGCCGTACGCTGGGTGCACAACCTTGGCAAGATCGTCGGGTTCGACGCTGATGGGGCCCCGCGCCGGATGCTGGGCGTGGCGATTGACGTGACGCCCCAGCGCGAGCAGGAAGTCCTGTTGCAGCGCTTGGCCCTGTATGACGCACTGACCGGGCTGCCCAACCGGGTGCTGCTTGCGCGCACCCTGCAAGAGAGCATGAACCACGCCCGCAAGACGGGCAGCCAGTTGGGTGTCGCCTACCTCGATCTGGACGGATTCAAGCCCGTGAACGACCTCCTGGGCCACACCATGGGCGATCGGCTGCTCGTGGTGGTGGCCGAACGGCTGACCCGGTCGCTTCGACCCCGTGACTGCGTAGCCCGCCTGGGCGGCGACGAGTTTGTCATCCTGATGCCCGACCTTCAATCGGTGGGCGACTGCGAAGCCATGCTCCGCCGCGTCATGGAGAGTATTTCGGCCTTCTACACCCTCGATACCGAGCGGATCATGGTCACCGCCAGCATTGGCTTCACCATGTTTCCAACCGACGACGCCGACGCCGACGCGCTGCTGCGCCATGCCGACCAGGCCATGTATGCCGCCAAGCAGGCGGGGCGCAAGCGCGACACCCAATTCGATGCGGCCCAGGAACGTGCGGCGCAGCAGCGGCGCGAGCAAACCCGCCACCTGCGCGATGCGTTGGCGGGTGCGCAGTTCACGCTGTACCTGCAGCCCAAGGTCGAAATGCAGACTGGCGCCGTGGTGGGTGC
>JBKCTS010000162.1:0-29957 GCA_046318695.1 Acidovorax sp. | reverse complement strand
GGTGGGGGCCGCGGACCCGCTGGTCCTGCTCTACACCTCCGGCTGCACCGGCAAGCCCAAGGGCGTGCAGCTCTCCACGGGCGGCTACCTGCTGCACTCGGCGCTGACCACCAAGTGGACCTTCGACCTGAAGGACAACGATATCTTCTGGTGCACGGCCGACATCGGCTGGGTCACCGGCCACAGCTACATCACCTACGGCCCGCTGGCCCTGGGCGGCACCGAGATCGTCTTCGAAGGCGTCCCAACCTTCCCGGATGCTGGCCGCTTCTGGAAGATGATCCAGGACCACAAGGTCTCGATCTTCTACACCGCGCCCACGGCCATCCGCTCGCTGATCAAGGCGGCCGAGGCCAACGCGGCAGTGCACCCCAAGTCCTACGACCTGTCCAGCCTGCGCATCCTGGGCTCGGTGGGTGAGCCCATCAACCCGGCCGCCTGGGAGTGGTACCACGCCAACGTGGGCGGCGGCCGCTGCCCCATCGTGGACACCTTCTGGCAGACCGAGACCGGCGGCCACATGATCACGCCCATGCCGGGTGCCACGCCGCTGGTGCCGGGCTCGTGCACGCTGCCCTTCCCCGGCATCCAGGCCGCCATCGTGGACGAGGCCGGCAACGACGTGCCCAACGGCCAGGGCGGCATCCTGGTGGTGAAGAAGCCCTGGCCCAGCATGATCCGCACGATCTGGGGCGACGACGCGCGCTTCAAGAAGAGCTACTACCCCGAAGAACTCAAGGGCTACTACCTGGCGGGTGACGGCGCCATCCGCGACGCCGATACCGGGTACTTCACCATCACCGGCCGCATCGACGACGTGCTGAACGTCTCCGGCCACCGCATGGGCACCATGGAGATCGAATCGGCCCTGGTGAGCTGCACGGAGCTGGTGGCCGAGGCCGCCGTGGTGGGCCGCCCGGACGAGACCACGGGCGAGGCCATCTGCGCTTTCGTGGTGCTCAAGCGCGCACGTCCCACGGGCGACGAAGCCAAGAAGATCGCCAACGAGTTGCGCAACTGGGTGGCCAAGGAAATCGGCCCCATCGCGAAGCCCAAGGACATCCGCTTCGGCGACAACCTGCCCAAGACCCGCTCAGGCAAGATCATGCGCCGCCTGCTGCGCTCCATCGCCAAGGGCGAGGCCATCACCCAAGATACCTCGACGCTGGAGAACCCCGCGATCCTCGATCAATTGGCCCAGACCAATTGATCGAGGCGGCGCCATAAGGCGCCGCGCGGCGAAGCCGCGATGCGGGGCTCCGGCGAAGGCTGACTTCCGCAGTTGCGGAAGTCAAGGCCCGCAGGGCCGGCCGAAGCCAGAACCTGCCGGGGAACGGGCTTCACTCCCCGTCCAGCACCGCGCCCTTGCTCGCGCTGGCGGCGTTGCGGGCAAACTTGGCCAGCACGCCGCGGGTGTAGCGCGGGCCGGGCTGCTTCCAGGCTGCGCGGCGCGCGGCGATCTCGGCGTCCGGCACGTTCAGTTGCAGCATCAACTGATGGGCGTCGATGGTGATGGAATCGCCCTCGTGCACCAGCGCGATCAGCCCGCCCGCGTAGGCCTCGGGGGCCACGTGGCCCACCACCATGCCCCAGGTGCCACCTGAGAAGCGGCCGTCCGTGATCAGGCCCACGCTCTCGCCCAGGCCCTGGCCGATGAGCGCGCCCGTGGGCGCCAGCATCTCCGGCATGCCCGGGCCGCCCTTGGGGCCCAGGTAGCGCAGCACCATCACGTCGCCGGCCTTGATCTGGTTGGCCATGATGGCGGCCAGCGCCGACTGCTCGTCATCGAACACGCGCGCCGGCCCGGTGATCACTGGGTTCTTCAGGCCGGTGATCTTGGCCACGCAGCCCTCGGGCGACAGGTTGCCCTTCAGGATGGCCAGGTGGCCCTGGGCGTACATCGCGTTTTCGATGGTGCGGATGACCTGCTGGTCGGCACGCGGCACGTCGGGCACGTCGGCCAGGTTTTCCGCCACGGTCTTGCCGGTGATGGTGATGCAGTCACCGTGCAGCAGGCCGGCGTTCAGCAGCACCTTCATCACCTGCGGGATGCCGCCCGCGCGGTGCAGGTCGATGGCCATGTACTTGCCGCTGGGCTTGAGATCGCACAGCACGGGCGTGCGCTTGCGGATGCGCTCGAAATCGTCAATGTCCCACTCAACCCCGGCCGCGTGCGCAATCGCCAGGAAGTGCAACACGGCATTGGTGGAGCCGCCCGTGGCCATGATCACCGCCACCGCGTTTTCGATGGCTTTCTTGGTGACGATGTCGCGGGGCTTGAGGTCCATCTTGATGGCCTCGATCAGCACCTTGGCCGATTCCTTGGCCGAGTTCATTTTTTCGTCATGCGGGTTGGCCATGGTGGACGAGTAGGGCAGGCTGATGCCCAGGGCCTCAAACGCGCTGGACATCGTGTTGGCGGTGTACATGCCGCCGCACGAGCCGGTGCCCGGGATGGCGCGCTTTTCGATTTCTTTCAGATCGAAGTCGCTGAGCTTGCCTGCCGCGTTTTCGCCCACGGCTTCAAACACGCTCACGATGTTCAGGTCCTTGCCCTTGTAGTGGCCCGGCAGGATGGTGCCGCCATACACATAGATGGCGGGCACGTTGGCGCGCAGCATGCCCATCAGGCCGCCGGGCATGTTCTTGTCGCAGCCGCCCACGACCAGCACCCCGTCCATCCACTGGCCGCCCACGCAGGTTTCGATGCAGTCGCTGATGACCTCCCGGCTGACCAGGCTGTACTTCATGCCCTCCGTGCCCATGGCCATGCCGTCCGAGATGGTGGGCGTGCCGAACACCTGGGCATTTCCGCCCGCTTCCTCGATGCCGGCGATGGCGGCATCGGCCAGCTTTTGCAGGCCGCTGTTGCAGGGGGTGATGGTGCTGTGGCCGTTGGCCACGCCGACCATGGGCTTGACGAAGTCGCCTTCTTCATAGCCCATGGCGTAGTACATCGAACGGTTGGGCGCGCGGGACTTGCCTTGGGTGATGTTGGCGCTGCGGCGGTTGATGGGCTGGATCGGAATGATCTTGCTATCGGCCATGGTGGGGTCCTTGTGGTCGTCGTTGAGGGACTGCCGCCGCTGGCTCTGGTGCCCGGGCGGGGGTGCGGGCGAGAGTATGCGGCGTTTGGCGGGCATGATCCAATCGCTTTGTGCCGCTCCAGTAATATAAAAAACATATGAAAGAAACGCTGATCGATGTGCGCGCTTGGCGCCAGTTCATCGCCGTGGCCGAAGAACTGCACTTTGGCCGCGCTGCAGCACGCCTGCACATGACGCAGCCGCCGCTCACCCAGGGTATCGCTCAACTGGAGCGATCTCTGGGCGTGCTGCTGTTTGACCGCACCCGCCGCCGTGTGGCCCTGACCCCGGCGGGCGAGGCGTTGTTGCCGGATGTGCGGGACCTGCTGGAGCGCGCGCAAGCCTTGCCGGCGCGGGCGCGCGCGGCCGCAGCCGGTGAGGTGGGGCGCGTGAGGCTGGGTTTTGTCTCGACCATCGGGTTTGAGCGCCTGCCGGGATGGGTGCGCGCATTCCGCGGAGCGTGCCCGCAGGTGGCGCTGGAGCTGGTCGAGGCCACGGGCGATGTGCAGCGGGCGATGTTTGCCCGTGGTGAACTGGATGCCGGGCTGATGCTGCATTCGCCGGGCTTTGCGCCCCCCGAGTTGGCCCGGCATGCCGTGGCCCTGGAGCCGCTGGTTTTGGCCGTGCCTTCGCGGCACCCGCTGGCAGTCAGCCCTGTGGTGGACATGGCTGCGGTCGTCAATGAGCCCCTGGTGGTGTTCCCGCGCCGGATCGTGCCATCCCTGTACGACGCCATCCTGGATCTGTACCGGGCAGCAGGGCGGGTACCCGTGGTGGCGCAGGAGGCAATACAGATGCAGACCATCGTCAATCTGGTCTGGGGCGGGCTGGGGGTGGCCTGGGTGCCGGAGAGCGTCACCCAGTTCCGCCGCAATGGCGTGGTGTATCGCCGCGCGGTGGATTGGGCGGCCGTGCATGCTGCAAACCCGCCGGGGCGGGGCACCGTGGCCCTGGGCGGGGACCTTCCGCTGTGTGAAACCAGTTTGGTGTGGGCGCCTGACTCAAGCAATCCGGCGCTGTCGCGCTTCGTGGACTTCATCCGGGCCACGTCGGCATTGGCGCAGGGGGTGAGCGCCAGTGCTGGCGGCGCGGTTTTGGGCGATCCGTCAGGCCGCGTACCCGATGCCTGATGCTGCGCAGGCCGGGCACAATATCCAGAACATGCTGACCTATCCCTCTATCGATCCCGTCGCCCTGCAACTGGGCCCTCTGTCCATCCACTGGTACGGCCTGACCTACCTTGCTGCCTTCGGCTTGTTCATGTGGCTGGGTACCCTGCGGCTGCGGCACCAGCCTTTCGCGTCCATCACGGGCGCGGGCGCCTGGACACGCAAGGACGTCGAGGACATCCTGTTCCTGGGTGTGGCGGGTGTGGTGATGGGCGGGCGACTGGGCTACTGCCTGTTCTACAAGCCCGGGTACTACCTCAGCCACCCGTTGGAGATCTTCGCGGTGTGGCAGGGCGGCATGGCCTTTCACGGCGGACTGTTGGGCGTGATCGTTTCCATGCTCTGGTTTGCCCATTCGCGCCAGCGGCCCTGGCTGCAGGTGGCCGATTTTGTAGCGCCTTGTGTGCCCACCGGGCTGGCCGCGGGCCGCGTGGGCAACTTCATCAATGGTGAACTCTGGGGCCGCGTTGCCAGCCCGGACCTGCCTTGGGGCATGGTGTTTGCGCACAGTGGCTCCATGCAGCCGCGCCATCCGTCGCAGGTGTATCAGTTTTTGCTGGAAGGGTTGCTGCTGTTCGTGCTGCTGTGGCTGTACGCCCGCAAGGAGCGCCGCCAGGGCCAGGTGGCTGCGGCCTTTCTGGTTGGGTATGGGTGCCTCAGGTTCATCGCCGAGTACTTCAGGGAGCCCGATGCGTTCCTGGGCATTTTGTCGCTGGGCATGAGCATGGGCCAGTGGCTGTGCGTGCCGATGATCGCAGGCGGCGTGGTGCTGTGGCTGTGGGCGCTGCGCCAGCCTGCCAAAGCAGGGGCACTGCGATGAGATGCTTGAAAGGCCCTGACAGGCTTGTGACTCTTATGCCATGGCCCATCGTATAAGCCGCTGGTCGCGTCCGGTTGGACAAGGTGCCGTCTTGGGCCTGTTCCATGGGGTCGGCTGCGGCAGCACCGAGCGGTTTTTAGAGTTCAGGCCATGCGCATGAGGTGATGGGTGGGCACGATGTCGGGTGAAGTGGAGGTTGAGTCGGGTGAGCGTGGCGTGGTGCAGGTCATGCTGCGCAACGAAGGCCGCTTGAATGCGATGTCCCGCGCCATGTGGCGTCAGTTGCGGGACGTGTTCGTGGGCCTGCAAAAGCGCTCCCAGAGTGGCGACCACAGCGTGCGCTGCGTGCTGGTCGCAGGGGAGGGCGGGGCGTTTTGTGCCGGAGGCGATATCTCCGAATACCCCGCCTTTCGCTTTGACGCCACGGCCCTGCGTGACTTTCATGAGAACGACGTGTGGGGCGGGCTGGCGGCCATGCTGGCGAGCGACGTGCCCGTGGTGGCGCGCATTGACGGGGCCTGCATGGGCGCCGGGTTGGAGATCGCCAGTTGCTGCGACCTTCGCATTGCGGGCGATACCGCACGGTTTGGGGCGCCGATTGCCAAACTCGGCTTTCCCATGGCCCCACGCGAGGCGCGGCTCGTGGCGGGGGCTGTGGGCGACATGACCGCGAGCCATATGCTGCTGGAGGCGGCCACCTTCAGCGCCGCGGAGATGCTGACGCGCGGCTTCCTGAGCCGGGTGGTGCCCGGCGACCAGGTGGCTGCCGAGGCCCTGGCCAGCGCGGTGCGCATCGCGGGTCTGGCGCCGCAGGCTGCGCGCATGAACAAGCAGACATTTCGGGCAATAAAAAGGCCTGTTACGCTCGACAGTAAAGACAATGAAGCTATTGAAATGATAGCAAATGGCACAACGGATCCTTACGCCTATGCCGATTCCGCCGAGCACCGCGAGGGCATTGCCGCCTTTTTGCAAAAGCGCCCGCCTGCGTTCTGACGAACCCAGGCCCACCGCAAGCCGTCTTGCCTTGTTTGAACGACACGACCGGTTTATTCGACGCAATCCACTGCCCGACCGCCATGAGCCAACACAACCTTTTCAGCGCCCTGCGTGCGGCCTTTCCGGCCGAAATGTCCCGCATCGCCGTCGAGACCACAGCCGCCGACGGGACGCCGCTGCTCTATACCTGGGACGACCTGGACCGCGCCAGCGCCAAGATCGCCAACCTGCTGGCATCGCTCACGCTGCCCGAAGGCAGTCGCGTGGCCGTGCAGGTCGAGAAGTCGGTCGAGGCCATGCTGCTGTACCTGGCCACGCTGCGGGCGGGCTGCGTGTTTCTGTCCTTGAATACGGCCTACCAGAGCGCGGAGATCGAATACTTCATCGGCAATGCCGAACCCGCCGTGGTGGTCTGCACGCCCGGCAACTTTGGCTGGGTGAGCAAGATCGCCTTCACCCAGGGCACGCAGCATGTGTTCACGCTGGGCGATGACCGCACCGGCAGCCTGCTGGAGCGCGCCGCCCACCACAGTGATGTGCAAGAGCCCGTGGCCCGCCACGCAGACGAATCGGCCGCCATCCTGTACACCAGCGGCACCACGGGCCGCAGCAAGGGCGCGATGCTCACGCACGGCAACCTGCTGTCCAACGCGCAGGTGCTCAAGGCGTACTGGGGCTGGACGACCCAGGGCGGGCCCGACGGCCACGGCGACGTACTGATCCACGCGCTACCCATCTTCCATGTGCATGGCCTGTTCGTGGCCATCCACGGCGCGCTCCTCAATGGCAGCAAGATGATTTGGTTTGCCAGGTTCGACCCCAGGGCTGTTTTGGCGGCCATGCCGCGCGCCTCGGTGTTCATGGGCGTGCCCACGCTGTATGTGCGCCTGCTGGCCGAGCCGGGGTTGAATCAGGACGCAACGCGGAACATGCGCCTGTTCATCGCTGGCTCGGCCCCGCTGCTGATCGAAACCTTCAACGCATGGCAGCAGCGCACGGGCCACACGATTTTGGAGCGCTACGGCATGAGCGAGACCATCATGCTCACGTCCAACCCCTGCGTTGCCGATGCCCGCCATGCGGGGCAGAGCGAGCGACGCGGCGGCACGGTGGGCTTTGCGTTGCCGGGTGTCGGGCTGCGTGTGACGGACGACAACGGCAAACCCGTGCCAACGGGCGAGATCGGCAATATCCAGGTGCTGGGCCCGAACGTATTCAAAGGCTACTGGCGCATGCCCGAAAAGACGGCCGAAGAATTCACCGCCGATGGCTGGTTCAAGACCGGTGACGTGGGCAAGGTGGATGAGCGTGGCTACGTGAGCATCGTGGGCCGCAGCAAGGACCTCATCATCAGTGGCGGCTACAACGTCTACCCTGCGGAAATCGAGGGCTACATCAACGACATGCAGGGTGTGGCCGAAAGCGCGGTGGTGGGCGTGCCCCATCCTGACTTTGGCGAAGTGGGCGTGGCCGTGGTCATCGCCAAGCCTGGCGCGCAGTTGGACCCGGCTGCCATTGTGGCAGCGCTGAGGTCGCAGCTGGCCAACTTCAAGATTCCCAAGAAGTGCTTTGTGGTGCCCGAGTTGCCCCGCAACACCATGGGCAAGGTGCAAAAGAACCTGCTGCGCGGGCAGTACCGGGCACTTTTTTCTTAGCGCAGCACCAGCACCGGGACATGCGAGTGCGTCAGCACATGCAGTGTTTCGCTGCCCATCAGCAGCCGCTTGACGCCCTTGCGCCCGTGCGACGCCATCACAATCAGGTCGGCCTTGTGCTTCTTGGCCGCAGCAATCACGGCTTCGGCGATCAGGTCTGACTTGGCGACCACGCCCTTGACCGCGACCCCCTGCGCGCTGCCCTGGGCCGCCACGCCATCAACAACGGTCTGGGCCGAATCCGACCACTGCTTTTCAATGCGCTTGATGTCAGCGATTCCGACCGGGATGCTACCTTCGAAATAGGTCTGCGGGTAGCGGGGCACCACCTTCAGGGCGACCACGGTGGCGCCGGTCAGGCTGGCCATCGCCAGGCCATGTTCCACCGCCTTTTCGGATAGTTGCGAACCGTCGGTGGCGATCAGGATGCGTTTGTACATAGGGTTCTCCTCAAGGGGTTGACAAGCCTGTCTGACGGTATCGGCCGTTGTCGATGACCATCGGGTTTGTGTGCAGACTCGGGGCATAGCGTAAGCACGCCGGTCGGGTTGGGCCTTGATCCAGGTCAATGCGTCTGCGGGCTATGGGCGATAGCCTTGAACCATGTCAAAGTTTCGTCCCGCTGCACCTGTTGACACGCTGGCGCCACAGCACCCCGGGGCTGTCGCTGCCCAGACTTCGTTGCTGGACGAGCCCCAGGAATGGTCTGCCTTTGGCCGGGCCTGCGGCCCTGTCGGTCAGGATGCGGCCAACCCCCTTGCCACGCCTTGGGAATCCCATGTGGTGCTGGAGGGCATGCACTGCGCGGCCTGCGCCCTCACCATCGAAGACGCCCTGAAGGCCGTGCCTGGCGTGCAGCAGGCCGATGTGAGTGCCGCCACCCGCCGCGCCCGCGTGGTGTGGAACCCCACGAAGGTGCTGCCCTCGCAGTGGATGGCGGCAGTGCAGCACGCTGGCTACCGGGCCCTGCCCGCGATGGATGCGTTGGCCCGGGAGCAGCGGTTGCGCGAAAGCCGCCGTGCCTTGTGGCGCTGGCTGGTGGCTGGCTTTTGCATGATGCAGGTGATGATGTACGCGTGGCCCGCGTACGTGGCCCAGCCAGGCGACCTCACGGCCGAGATGGAGCACCTGCTGCGCTGGGCCTCGTGGGTCATCACGCTGCCCGTGGTGGTGTTTTCGTGTGGGCCCTTTTTCTCCAGCGCGCTGCGCGACGTCCGGCTGCGCCGCGTCAGCATGGACCTTCCGGTGGCGCTGGGTATGGCCATTACGTTCGTGGTCAGCTCGGCCGGAACGTTCGACATGGATGGCATCTTCGGCAAAGAGGTCTACTACGACTCGCTGACGATGTTCGTCTTCTTTTTGCTCACCGGGCGCTGGCTGGAGTTGCGCCTGCGCGACCGCACCGCCGGTGCGCTGGAGGCGGTGATGAACCGCCTGCCCGACAGCGTGGAGCGCCGCACTGGCGATGGCAGCTTTGCGCGCGTGGCTACGCGGCGTCTCGCCGTGGGCGACACCATCCGTGTGCTGGCGGGCGAGGCGTTCCCGGCCGATGGGCGAATCACTGTTGGCAGCACGCATGTGGACGAGGCACTGCTGACCGGTGAATCCACCCCGGTGGCCCGGGGTGAGGGCAGTGCCGTCACCGCGGGCAGCTACAACCTGCACTCGCCGGTGGAAGTGCTCATCGAATCAACAGGTGAGCACACGCGTTTTGCCCAGATCGTGGCGCTGATGGAGAGCGCATCGCTTCAAAAGCCCCGCCTGGCCCAGCTTGCCGACCGCATGGCCCGGCCGTTCCTTTGGGCGGTGCTGGCGGCCGCTGTCATGGCAGCGGCTTGGTGGTGGCCGACCGACCCCGGCCATGCACTGATGGTGGCCGTGGCAGTGCTCATCGTCACCTGTCCCTGCGCCCTGTCGCTGGCCACACCGGTGGGCATGCTCACGGCTGCGGGCCCGCTGGCCCGCCACGGCGTATTGGTGCGCGATTTGCAGGCGCTGGAAGCATTGGCCCAGGTGGATACCGTGGTCTTTGACAAGACCGGAACGCTCACCCGCGACGCCATGGCGCTGCGGGCCGTGCACACGGCGCCGGGAATCAGCGCTGATGAAGCCTTGTCCATCGCTGCTGCGCTGGCCCGGCAGTCCATGCACCCCGTATCTCGTGCCATCGCGCTGGCTGGTGCGGCAACCTGCGCCGACTGGCAGGTATCGGATGTGCATGAAGAGGCCGGGCTGGGCCTGGTGGGCACCCTGGCGGATACCCGGATCGAAGGTGCGCCCTCCCGGATTTTCCGGCTGGGTTCCGCCGTGCACGCCGGTGTGGCTGCCACCGACCCCGCGGCGGCGCTGCGGGCTGTGTTGTCCATGCAGCATGACGACGGCAGTGTGCGTGAATTGGCGCGCTTTGAACTGGCGGAACCGCTTCGCAGCGAGGCGCCTGCCGTGGTCCATGCCCTGCAGCGCGCCGGCATCAAGGTGCAGCTGCTCTCGGGTGATCGCATGGCTGCCGTGCAGCGCGTGGCAGCCCAGACCGGTATCGCCTTGGCGCAGGGCGAGTGCACGCCACAGGGCAAGCTGGCCGCGCTCAAGGGCTTGCAGGCGGCTGGGCACCATGTGGCCATGGTGGGTGACGGGCTCAACGATGGCCCCGTGCTGGCGGGCGCGCATGCGTCCTTTGCTTTTGGCCGGGCGGTCCCGCTGGCGCAGGCGCGGGCTGATTTTGTGGTGCTGGGCGACAGCCTGGCCGCGGTGCCGCAGGCCGTGCTGCTGGCGCGCAAGACGTTGCGCGTGGTGCGCCAGAACCTGTGGTGGGCGGCTGCCTACAACGCCGTTTGTGTGCCCCTGGCCGTGATGGGGGCCATGCCAGCGTGGCTGGCAGGGCTGGGCATGGCGCTCAGTTCGTTGCTGGTGGTGCTCAATGCCACGCGCCTTTCACGCGGCCTGCCCAGCTTGCCGCATTTTTTGGATACCCCGCCCGCCGCAATCGCTGCTGCTGCGCAGCCTTCCCATGTCACGCGCCCGGAGCCCGCCTGATGGACATTCTTTATCTGCTGATTCCGCTGTCTGTGGTGTTGGTGCTGCTGGTGCTGGCTGGCTTGTGGTGGGCGGTTTATCACGGTCAGTTCGAAAGCGTCGAACAAGAAGGCGAGCGGATTCTCCGGGACGATTGACATGCGTCAATGCGCCCGAGACGGCTGTGCAACAAACTATGAATGCAATCAAATGAGGTGACCGATGGATCTAGCAAAAACGAATGCTGCCCACTACAACGATACGGTGGTACGGCAGTTTTCCATCATGGCCGTGGTGTGGGGGGTGGTCGGCATGCTGGTGGGCGTGGTCATCGCCGCGCAGCTTGCCTGGCCTGAACTCAACTTCGGCATTCCCTGGCTGAGCTACGGGCGCCTGCGCCCACTGCACACCAACGCGGTGATCTTCGCGTTTGGCGGCTGCGCACTGTTTGCCACCAGCTACTACGTGGTGCAGCGCACCTGCCAGGTGCGGCTGTTTGCTGCGCCACTGGCTGCGTTCACCTTCTGGGGCTGGCAGCTGGTCATTCTGGCCGCTGCCATCAGCCTGCCGCTGGGCTACACATCCGGCAAGGAATACGCCGAACTCGAGTGGCCCATCGACATCCTGATCACGCTGGTATGGGTCTCCTATGCCATCGTGTTCTTCGGCACCATCGGCGTGCGCAAGGTCAAGCACATCTATGTGGCCAACTGGTTCTTTGGGGCCTTCATCCTGGCTGTGGCCTTGCTGCACGTGGTCAACAGCGCTGCCATCCCCGCAGGTTTCATGAAGAGCTACTCGGCCTATGCGGGTGTGCAGGACGCCATGGTGCAGTGGTGGTATGGCCACAATGCGGTGGGCTTCTTTCTGACGGCGGGCTTTCTGGGCATGATGTATTACTTCATCCCCAAGCAGGCTGGCCGTCCGGTGTACAGCTACCGCCTGTCCATCGTCCACTTCTGGGCGCTGATCTTCACTTACATGTGGGCGGTCCCTCACCACCTGCACTACCCCGCGCTGCCAGACTGGACGCAATCGGTGGGCATGGTGTTCTCGCTCATCCTGCTGGCGCCCAGCTGGGGCGGCATGATCAACGGGATCATGACCCTGTCGGGTGCATGGCACAAGTTGCGCGACGACCCCATCCTGCGTTTTTTGATCGTGTCCCTTTCGTTCTACGGCATGTCTACGTTCGAAGGCCCGATGATGTCCATCAAGACGGTCAACGCACTTTCGCACTACACCGACTGGACGGTTGGGCACGTGCACTCCGGTGCCCTGGGCTGGGTGGGTTTGATCTCGATGGGCTCGCTGTACTACCTGGTGCCGCGTCTGTTCGGCCGCGAAAAAATGCACTCGGTGAAGGCCATTGAGCTGCACTTCTGGGTGGCCACCATTGGCATCGTGCTGTACATCGCCGCCATGTGGATTGCCGGTGTGATGCAGGGCCTGATGTGGCGTGCCATCAATCCCGACGGCACGCTGACCTACACCTTTGTAGAGAGTGTGAAGGCAACCTATCCCTTCTACGTGATCCGGGTGGCCGGTGGCCTCTTGTACCTGGGCGGCATGTTGCTGATGGCGTGGAACGTGTGGATGACCGCCATTTCCGGCCGCTCCGTCAAGGTCGCCATTCCTGCGGTCAACGCAGCCCATGCCTGAGCGCAGGAGACAACCCATGTCCAACGACACATCAACTTCGACCGGCTTCACCCATGAAAAGGTGGAGACCAACAACTTCCTGATGATTGTGCTGATCCTGCTGGTGATTGCCATTGGCGGTCTGGTGGAGATCGTGCCCCTGTTTTTCCAGAAGTCCACGACCGAGGCGGTCAAGGGTGTCGAGCCCTATAACGCCATGCAGCTGGCGGGGCGCGACATTTACATCCGTGAGGGTTGCTACAACTGCCACTCGCAGATGATTCGCCCGTTTCGGGCCGAAACGCTGCGCTACGGGCACTACTCGGTGGCTGGCGAGTTTGTCTACGACCACCCCTTCCAGTGGGGCAGCAAACGCACCGGCCCCGACCTGCACCGCGTGGGCGGCAAGTACAGCGATGAATGGCATCGCATCCATCTGACCAACCCGCGCGATCTGGTGCCCGAGTCGAACATGCCCGCCTACCCCTGGCTCGAAAAGAGCCCGCTGGACCCCACCGAGCTTGCCCCCCGCATGAAGGCACTGCGAACCGTTGGCGTGCCTTACACCGATGAGCAAATCAATGCAGCCGCTGGCGAGGTCAAGGGCAAGACAGAAATGGATGCCTTGATCGCCTACCTGCAGGTCATGGGCCGCGCGCTCAAGTAAAGGAGATCGTCATGGATATCACCACCATGCGCATCGTCGCCACTGTGGCCTCGCTAGTCTGCTTTGTCGGCATCTGGGTATGGGCCTACCAGGGCCGCAACAAGGAGCGGTTCGACGAGGCAGCCCGCCTGCCGTTTGAACAAGATTGACCCCCACCGGAACGAGAACACCCCATGAGTGACTTCACCAGCAATTTCTGGTCGGTCTTTGTGACCGCGCTGACGCTCGTCGGCATCATTGCCTGCGGCCTCCTGCTGTGGTTGGCCGGTCGCAAGAAGGTCATTTCCACGTCCGACAACACCACCGGCCATGTCTGGGACGAAGACCTGGTCGAGATGAACAACCCACTGCCGCGCTGGTGGGTGTGGCTGTTCGTCATCACCATGATCTTTGGCCTGGCTTACCTGGCCGCCTATCCCGGCCTGGGCAGCTTCGGCGGAAAGCTGGGATGGTCGCAAAAGGGCGAGTACGAAGCGGAGATGGCCAAGGCCAAGGCCAGCCTCGAGCCCTTGTACGCCCGCTTTGTGGCTATGAATCCTGAGGAGGTGGCCGCAGACGCCCAGGCCCATGCGATTGGCGAGCGCCTGTTCATGAACAACTGCGCTCAGTGCCATGGCTCCGACGCACGCGGCAGCAAGGGTTTCCCGAACCTGGCCGATGGCGACTGGCTCTACGGCGGCACGCCCCAGCAGATCCGCGAAACCCTGGAGAAGGGTCGTATCGGCAACATGCCACCCATGGCCGCAGCCGTGGGCACGGCCGAAGACGTGCGCAACCTTTCGCACTATGTGCTGAGCCTGTCCGGCAGCCCGCATGACTCGCTGCGCGCGTCGCTGGGCAAGTCGAAGTTCACGGCCTGTGCAGCCTGCCACGGTATGGATGGCAAGGGCAACCAGGCTCTGGGCGCCCCCAACCTGACCGACGACATCTGGCTGCATGGCTGGGGCGAGGCTGCCATCACAGCCATGATCAACAACGGCAAGGTCAACCAGATGCCTGCCCAGGCAGACAAGCTGACCGATGCGCAGATTGGTGTGCTGTCGGCCTACGTGTGGGGGCTGTCAAACAAGCAGGTCGCAGCGGCACGCTGAGTGCCTCGCGCAGGCATTGCCTGCGCCACTGTGCTCGCGTGTTTGCTCGCGTGTTTTTGCTTTCTGGCTTCAACGCAGCGGATATGCCATGAATTCCTCCAGCGAGCCTGCTCGCAAGGTCATTCCCATCAGCCCGGTTGCACCGCCCGATGCGTCTGCGGGCAGTGAGATCATCTCGCTGTACGAAGCCCAAAAGAAGATCTACCCCCGCTCCATCAGTGGCGTGTTGGCCCGTTGGCGCTGGGCCATGGTGATCCTGACCCAACTGGTCTTCTACGGCTTGCCATGGCTGGAGTGGGGGCAGCGCCAGATGGTGCTGTTTGATCTTGGAGCCCGGCGCTTTTACATCTTTGGGCTGGTGCTGTATCCGCAGGACTTTATCTACCTGACGGGTCTGCTCATCATTTCCGCGCTGTCGCTGTTCCTGTTCACCGCCGTGGCGGGCAGGCTCTGGTGTGGCTTTGCCTGCCCGCAGACGGTGTACACCGAAATCTTCATGTGGATCGAGCACAAGATCGAGGGGGACCGCAGCGCCCGCCTGCGACTGGACAACGGCCCGTGGACGTTCGAGAAGATCCGCAAGAAGCTTTTTAAGCAGGCGGTCTGGCTTGCCGTGGCGCTGTGGACAGGGTTCACCTTTGTCGGCTACTTTGTGCCCATCCGCGAACTGGGTGGCGAACTGCTTGCCGGTCAGGGAAGCTGGCAGATCTTCTGGGTGCTGTTCTATGGGTTCGCCACCTACGGTAACGCGGGCTACATGCGCGAGCAGGTCTGCAAGTACATGTGTCCTTATGCGCGCTTTCAGAGCGCCATGTTCGACAAGGACACCATGATCGTCAGCTATGACGGTGAACGGGGCGAACCGCGCGCTCCCCGCAACAAGACACTCGATCACAAAGCCAAGGGTCTCGGCGACTGCATCGACTGCACGCTGTGCGTGCAGGTCTGCCCGGTGGGCATCGATATCCGAAAGGGCCTGCAGTACGAGTGCATAGGCTGTGGCCTGTGCGTGGACGCCTGCAACACGGTGATGGACAAGATGCAGTACCCCCGGGGGTTGATCCGGTTTTCCACCCAAAATGGGGTGGCCCGCCATTGGAGCCAGTCACAGATCCTGAGGCGGGTGTTCCGCCCCCGGGTGCTTGTCTATGGCGCGGTGTTGCTCACGCTGTGCTCGGTGATGCTTGCCAGCCTGGTCACGCGCGTTCCGCTCAAGGTGGACGTGGTACGAGACCGTGCCGCGCTCTCGCGGATTGTTGCGGGCGGAAAACTGGAGAACGTTTACCGACTTCAAGTGATGAACGCAACCGAGGTGCCACAGCGCTATCAGATCACCGCGCGTGGGCTCAATGGCCTGGAAGTGTCGCTTGACGGTGATATCGAGATTGGCCCCGCCGACGCGCGCTGGGTGGCCGTGCGGTTGCAGATACCGTATGGTTCGGCACCACCTGGCTCGCATGCGGTTCATTTCGACGTTCAGGCCGCTGGAGTCGCGGCGCGTGTGACCGAAAAGTCGGTGTTCCTGGTTCCACGCTGATCTTTTTTATTCGCGGCTCAGGCCGCACAGGCTCGCAGTTGAGCCAGAGCCATGCAAGGAGTGAATTCAATGTCAACGAACGCTGCGCCCCAGACCCCGACACCACACGCCGCTGCTTGGTGGAAATTCGGCCATGTCTGGCTTGTGATTGCGGGCCCCGTCATCGTGATCATTGCCGGATTTGTCACGCTCTGGCTGGCGATTTCGCGGCCGGACCCGGTGGTCGCTGAGGACTATTACCGCCAGGGTATCGAGATCAACAAGACGCTCGATGGTGCTGACAAGAGCCTGCTGCCCGCCGTGAAGGCCCGCAACCACGCCGCAACGCCTGCCCAGGATTCGCCCCGTTGATCCGGGCGCGGCGCTCGGTATGGTGCGCGCCGCCATCGGGCCATGGTTTCGGCCGAGCCCAACAGACATAAGGAGACAAGCGCGATGTGGACCCAACGCCTGATGTGGATCGCCTGGCCTGCATTTTTGATGGCAGGAGTGCTGGAGATGCTTGTCTTTGCCTTTGTGGACCCACAAGACCTGCACTGGTTCGGGCAACCCGTCGCCCTGTCGCGGCAGGGCGTTTACACACTGGCGTTTTTCGTCTTCTGGGCGGTCACCATGGTCTCAGGTGGTCTGACCACGCTTTTGGCCATGTCTCCGTTTGAACTCAACCGCTGCCCGGTGCCCGAGGGCGAATGCCCGGATAACTGCCACAAGCCAGGCGGTTGTGTCTAAGAACCTTGTATGGGGCGGCCATCACGGGCGCTCAGATGCCGAATCAGGAAGCTGCGATTGCCGCAGGCTGTGACGCGGTGCGGGGCTGGCTCCCCGGACTGCAGCCAACGGTGCCCTCAATGGCAGGGCTGCTGGCTGTTGACGATGCGACGCAGCGCATCGGTGTCCAGAATGCGGACATGGCGCTGTTTCACCTCGACGATGTTTTCTTCGACGAACTTGGAGAAGGTGCGGCTGACGGTTTCCAGCTTGAGGCCCAGGTAGCTGCCAATTTCTTCACGGGTCATGCGCAGCACCAGCTCCGACTGGGAGAAACCCCGTGCATGCAGGCGCTGGACCAGATTCAGCAGGAAGGCTGCCAGCCGCTCCTCGGCCCGCATGCTGCCCAAGAGCAGCATCACGCCGTGCTCGCGCACGATTTCGCGGCTCATGATCTTGTGGACGTGATGCTGCAGGGCCGTGACCTCGCGCGACAGTTCCTCGATGCGGTCGAACGGCATCACGCACACTTCGGCGTCTTCCAGCGCCACGGCATCGCAGGTGTGGTGGTCGTTCACGATTCCGTCAAGCCCGATGATCTCGCCCGCCATCTGGAAACCGGTGACCTGATCGCGACCGTCTTCCGTGGCGACGCATGTCTTGAAAAAGCCCGTGCGGATCGCATAGAGCGACGTGAACGTCTCGCCGTTGCGAAACAGCGTTGCGCCGCGCTTGACCTTGCGGCGCACTGCCACGACCTCGTCAATGCGTTGCAGTTGTTCTGCATTCAGGCCCACAGGCATGCAAAGCTCGCGCAAGTTGCAGTTTGAACAGGCGACTTTGATGGTGAGTGGGTTCATGGGCGTTGCAATACGGGTGAAGGGACAAGAATACCTTGCATCTGCCTCACGCAGACGACATATTGGCTGCGCGGGCCCTGCTGATTTGCGTCAAATTGTCGCAGCAAGGGCGCGGCACTGCTTGATTTAAATCAACTGCCGTTGTGCACAACTGAGGCAAAGTTTTGGCGTTCCAAAGGATGCCGCCACCCATGACCGCTGTCACCACTGACCTGTTGCGCCGTTTTGATGTGCCAGGGCCCCGCTACACATCCTATCCAACGGCCGACCGTTTTGTAGAGGCGTTCAGTCAGGAGGATTACGTGCTGGCGCTCGATCAGCGGCGCAGTGGCGCTGCCGCCAAGGCCCTGCCGCTGTCGCTGTATGTGCACATCCCTTTTTGCGAATCGCTTTGCTACTACTGTGCCTGCAACAAAATCATTACAAAGCAGCACGACCGCGCAGACATTTATCTGCGTTACCTCGGGCAGGAGATGGACCTGCACACGGCGCGTTGCGGGACGGGGCAGGTGGTTTCGCAACTCCATTTGGGTGGAGGTTCGCCGACGTTTTTGTCAGATAACGGCCTGCGTGAGCTGATGGCGGGGCTGCGCAGGGGTTTTTCCTTGGCGCCTGGCGGTGAGTATTCCATCGAGGTGGACCCACGCACGGTCAATGCTGACCGGCTGGCAGTGCTGGCTGAACTGGGCTTCAATCGGCTGAGCTTTGGGGTCCAGGATTTCGATACCGAAGTGCAAAAAGCGGTTCACCGCATCCAGCCTGTGGAACAGGTGTTCGCGTTGGTCGAATCGGCACGCTCGCTTGAATTCGATTCCGTCAACGTGGATCTGATCTACGGATTGCCCCGCCAGACGCCGGAGTCCTTCGACCGCACTCTGACCCAGGTGGTCCAGTTACGGCCCGACCGGATCGCCTTGTACGCGTACGCCCACCTGCCTGAACGCTTCAAGCCGCAGCGGCACATTGTGGCGGCCGATCTCCCTGCTGCCGCAACGAAGCTGTCCATGCTGTCGCGCTCGCTGGATGCGTTTTTGGATGCCGGTTATGTCTACGTGGGCATGGATCACTTCGCGCTGCCGTCCGATGCTCTGGCAGTGGCGAAGCGACAGGGGCGGCTGCACCGGAACTTCCAGGGCTACAGCACCCAGCCCGACTGTGACCTGATTGCATTGGGGGTGTCGGCCATCGGGAGGGTGGGGGCCACCTACAGCCAAAACGCGAAATCGCTGGAGGACTATTACGACTTGCTGGACCAGGGGCGGCTTCCTGTCGTTCGCGGCCTGGCCCTCACGCGCGACGATCTGGTGCGTCGGACCGTGATCATGGCCCTCATGTGCCAGGGGATCGTTCTGTATGAGTCGATCGAACAGGGTTGGCTGATTGACTTCAGGCACTACTTTGCCGCCGAATTGACGCAGCTCCAAGAGATGGTGGAGCAGGGACTCGTCCGGATGAATCCAGACGGCGTTGAAGTCACCACCACGGGCTGGTTCTTTGTGCGCGGGATCGCCATGGTGTTTGATCGTTATCTCCAGGCAGACCGCAACCGGGGACGGTTTTCCCGGATCATCTGAGCACAGCCACCGATGTACCTCCACCGCTGCACGGGCACCGATCTTGCGGGCTTGCGGCTGCCTGGGGCTGGCGGCCGCTTCGCTTTGGGGAGGGTCGCGTGCTGAGCCCTGCCGTCTGGTCTGCCCTGGTGATGGGAGTCGTCGGTGGCTCCCACTGCCTGGCCATGTGCTCCGCCCCGTGCGGAACGCTGATCGGTGGGCGTGATGAGGTTTCGTCTGGCTTGGGTGGTGCTGCCCCCGCGCAAACGCAGGTGCGGTGGTTGGGGGGCAAGGGCGGGCGGTGGGCATGGCGCGCAGCGGCGTTTCACGCCGGTCGGCTGGTCGGCTATGCAGTGATGGGGGCACTTGCTGGTGCCGCCATGGACAGCCTGGCGTGGCTCACGCAGCAGGCAGCCGCCCTCCAGCCAGCCTGGACCTTGATGCATGTTGCGGTGATGAGCTGGGGGTTGATGATGCTGTTCGAGATGCGCCAGCCCCTGTGGATGGAGCGCGCGGGGCGTGTGGTGTGGGGTAAGGTTCAGCCGCTCGTTCGGTCAAATCACGGCCTGCTGACGGCGGGGGTGTTGTGGGGTGCGATGCCCTGCGGCTTGCTTTACTCCGCCTTGCTCGTTGCCGCGCTCAGCGGTGGGGCGGCCGAAGCTGCGCTCAGCATGGTTCTTTTTGGGCTCGGTAGCGGGATATGGCTGGTCGGCGGGCCCTGGGCCTGGATGCTCATCAAAGCCCGCCTGAGCCTTGTGCGCGCCGCGTGGGGCAGCCGCATCGCGGGCGGGCTGCTGTGCTCGGTCGCCGCCTGGGCGCTCTGGATGGACCTTATCTACAAGCCGTCCCTGTGGTGCCGCTGAGCCCCTGCCCGGTGCCGTGAGTGGTCTCCACACAACACCCATGCGCTGATTGGCGGCGTATCGAGCGAACAATTGCCCTCGTTTCGCATTCGCCGCCGAAGTGGTGATAATCGCCGAGAGTATGCGTGGTGTGCATCCCAACGTGTTTTTCCTGCCTAACCGTGAACTCTTCCATCCTTCTCGACATCGGCCAGTTGCGCATTGGCATGTATGTGCAGCTCGATGTGAACTGGCTCCAGCACCCCTTCCCAGTGGGTAGCTTCCGCATTGCCTCGCAGGAGCAGATCGAGACTTTGCGTGCGCTTGGGCTCAAGGAGGTGCGCTATGTACCGGAAAAGAGCGATGTGCAGTGGCGTGATCCAGACTCGGCGAGGGGCTCCGACACCGACCAGTTGGAGGACGCCGCAGATGCCGCTTTCTCAGAGCCGACCGCTGACGCTACGAGTGCAGATCCTGACCCGGGGGACGAGTGGAGGCGCCGACTGATTGAGGAGCAAAACCGCTCGCTTGCGGTGTGTGACCAGCGGTTCACGGAAGCGACGCGTCAATACCAGGCCATGGAGCGGGTCGTGCAGGATCAACCCGGGCAGGCGCGTGTCAAGGTTGACGCGTTGGTGGACGGCTGTGTGTCCGATGTGCTTGAACACGGAGATTCCGTCATCAGGTTGCTGTCAGAAGGGGTTGGTGAGCGCAGCGCGCAGCATCCCATCAACGTCACAGTGCTTTCCCTGCTTCTGGGCCGCGCTTTGGGGATGGATGCGGAAGCGCTCACTGATGTGGGGACTGCGGCGCTGATCCACGACATCGGGAAAATCAAGTTGCCGTCGAACCTTCGGTACTCCAGGGCCTCCATGCCGTCGATCGAGCGTGCTCGTTATGAGACCCATGTGGCAGAGTCGGTGGTGTTGGCGCGCGCCATGGGCTACCCGGAGCCAGTGCTGGCGGCTGTAGCACGACACCACGAAATGGCTGACGGTTCGGGCTTTCCGGGGCGGTTGTCGGGTTCCGAGCTTGGGCGAATGGGGCAGATGCTGGCGCTGGTCAACCTCTATGACCGGATGTGTAACCCAGCGAACGGCGTTGACGCGCTGACACCCCATGAAGTTCTTGCCGTCATGTTTGCGCAGCTCAAATCGCGCTTCGATCCGGTGGTGCTCGGAGCGTTTATCCGCATCATGGGCGTTTACCCGCCTGGCTCGGTCGTGCAACTGGTCAATGACCGCTATGCCATCGTCGTATCAGTCAACTCGTCGCGTCCCCTGCGCCCCAAGGTGATCGTGCACGACCCCGCCGTACCCAAGGAACGTGCGCTGGTTTTGGATCTGGAAACCGTGCCGGAGCTCGGTATCCGTCGCAGTCTCAAGCCTTCTCAGCTGCCACGCGAGGCGCTTTCGTACCTTTCTCCGCGTCAGCGAATTTGCTACTTCTTTGAGCGTGCCGTGCCCTTGGGGCCGCAGGAGACCGACTGATGGCCGAGCCATCGTCCGTGGGCTGGCTCGATCGTCTGCTCGAAGCTGTATGGCTGATCGACGAGGCGAGCTTGCTGGTCCTCCAGTCCAATGAGCCAGCCGTCAGGTTGATGGGGCGTCCTCGGGCAGACATGGAAGGTTCGCACGTACTGGGTCTGGCCGCAACGCCGCAAGATGTGGCGTTTTGGAGCGAATCTGCGCAGGTCACGGCCGACGGCATCCAGTCCTTCACCAGCATTCTCAATGCGGCGGGCATGCTAGTGCCCGTTGAGCGGCGTATCGCCCGCGTCACTCTGCCCGGCTACGACGCGCCGGTGCTCATGATGACCATGCTCGACCGCAGCGAGCAGGATGCGACGGAGCGTGAGCTGCAGACGCTGCTTTCTGAGTTGCGGGCCACGCTTGATTCGGCGGCAGACGGTCTGCTGGTGTGTGGCCTTGATGGCAATGTGCGTGCTTTCAATCAGCGGCTGGCCCAGCTTTGGAACATGCCCCGCGACGTCTTGGTGGAGCGAAACGACGCGGCGGTGTTCAGCCACATGGCTGGGGCGGTTACAGACCCACAGCAGTATGCCGAGCGACTGGCTGCCATTGCGCGCGAGCCAACCCAGGAAAGTACCGACATCTTGCAGTTGCGAAATGGAACGGTTCTTGAACAGCGCGCGGTGCCGCAACTCAGCCTTGGTCGTGCGATGGGCCGCGTCTATTCCTTTCGCGATATCACCCGACAGACAGAGATCCAGGCCAGCCTTCGGCTTGCATCCCGTGTGTTTGAGTCCAGCCTGGACGCGATTTTTATCGCAGACAGCCAGCATCGCCTGATCCGTATGAACCCCGGCTGTGAGCGCCTGGTGGGGCCTGCGGCGCGCACCTTCGAGGGCTGCATGGCGGCTTCGCTGTTCGGGGTTGGGGCGGATCTGGCGTTCATGGACCGGGTTCAACAGGGCTGGGAGAGTGATGGATTCTGGGAGGGTGAGTTGTGGCTCCCGCGTGAGAACCGCACCTACTGCGCCGTGCAGCTGACCTGGGTCGCGCTGCGCGACGACAAGGGGCGCATCGTGCAGAGCATCGGCTTCATGCGCGACCTGACCCTGCAGCACGCCGCGCAAAAGCGCATTGAGGAATTGGCTTTCAGCGACGCCTTGACGGGGCTGCCCAACCGGTTGCTACTGTCCCAGCGTGTCGATACTGCGATTGCGGCCGCGAATCAGAGCGACACCGGGTTTGCGATTCTCTTTTTGGACCTCGACCGGTTCAAAATCATCAACGATTCACTCGGCCATCCCTTCGGAGACCGTGTCCTTCAGCTTGTGGCCGAGCGCCTGCAGGCCTGCCTGCGGCAGACCGACATGCTGTGCCGCCTGGGCGGAGATGAGTTCGTCATCTACCTGCACATCGGAGACGCCTCCGTGGCCGAAGGGGTCGCGCGGCGAATCCTGGACGAAATGCTCAAGCCCTTCATGCTCGATGACATGGGTTTCTCGATTCAGTGCAGCATCGGGATTGCTTTGTATCCGCAAGACGGGGGCACGCTGGACGACCTCATCAAGCAGGCTGACACGGCCATGTACCGTGTCAAGGACCGTGGGCGGGGCAACTACGGTTTCTACCAGCCGCAAATGAATGCGAACCTGCTGTCGCGCATGCAGATGGAGCACGCGATGCGTCAGGCTATCGGTCATCAACGCATGGCGGTCCACTATCAGCCGCAGGTCAACCTCAAGACCGGCCGCATCATGGGTGCCGAGGCGCTTGCCCGCTGGACAGATCCCGAGTTCGGAGCCGTGTCGCCCGGACTCTTCATACCCCTGGCCGAGGAGTCAGGCTATATCGTCACCCTGGGTGCCTGGGTCATGGAACAGGCAGTGCGCGAAGCAGCGGTGTGGATGCACAGCGGCCATCCGATCATGATTGCGGTCAATGTGTCCGCGCTGGAATTTCGCCAGCCCGATTTCGTGGATCGCATCACCCGCCTGCTGGCGGTGCATCAGCTTCCCCCGACCCTGCTCGAGCTGGAGTTGACCGAGAGCATTTTGTTGCAGGACGCCCAGGAAATGGAGCAGCGTCTTCGTGTGCTTGCCAAGTTGGGTATCGGCCTGGCCATCGATGATTTTGGAACGGGTTATTCCAGCCTTGCATATCTCAAAAAGTTGCCCATCCACAAGCTCAAGATCGACCAGTCTTTTGTTCGCGGATTGCCCGATGACGAGGGTGACCGGGCCATCGTCAATGCCATCATCAGCATTGGGCAGGCCATGCATATCGAAGTGGTCGCAGAGGGCGTGGAGACTCAGGTTCAGCAGTCGGTACTGCAGCAAATGGAGTGCTCTCAGTACCAAGGTTTTCTGTGTGCCCCGGGGCTGCCGGCGGCTGAGTTTCGTTCCCTGCTGGCCACCATGCTGCCCGTGCAGGCCCAGGGTGCGCGCAAGCAGACACAGCCCTGAGGTTCCGAGCGCCTGGAGGCGCTGAGCACTCGTGCCAGCATCGGGTCCTCCGTGGAACCCTTGCCCCGCGTGTCACAACGCGGCAATGCCCTTGTAGAGCATGTAGGCGGCCAGCCCGAAAAGCAGAGAAGCGAATACGCGCTTGAGCTGTTTGACCGGCAGGCCGTGGGCCGCCTTGGCACCCAGCGGCGCGGTCAAAACGCTGCACGTGGCGATCACGGCCAGTGCTGGTAGCCACACGTAGCCCAGTGATGCCGGGGGCAGATCAGCCACGCCTTGCCCGCCCACCACGTAGCCCACCACGTTGGCCAGCGCAATCGGGAACCCGAGCGCAGCGCTGGTGGCCACTGCGTTATGGATGGGCACGTTGCACCAGACCATGAACGGAACGCTCACAAAGCCGCCGCCGGCACCAACCAGCCCGGACAAAAATCCGATGACGCCGCCAGCGGCCACCTGGCCTGCGCCGTTGGGCATCTGCCGTGCGGGCGCAGGTTTTCTGTCCATCAACATCTGGGATGCGGAGAAGCTCACGAACAGTGCAAAAAAGATGGCAAGGAACGCGCCCTTGAGCAGTGCAAACACCCCCAGGCTGGCGATGAATCCGCCAAGCGCGATGCCCGGTGCGAGGCGCCGGACGATGTCCCAGCGCACGGCACCGCGTTGGTGATGCGCACGCACACTGGATATCGACGTGAACATGATGGTTGCCATCGAGGTGGCGATGGCCATCTTCACGGCCAGGTCGGGCGCGACCTGCTGGCCGCCCAGGATGTAGGTCAAGAAGGGCACCAGCAGCATGCCGCCCCCGATGCCCAGCAGACCCGCCAGAAAGCCCGTAACGAGGCCGAGCACGCCAAGTTCAACAATCAGGAGGGGGTCGAGCATGGGGCGAAGATGGATGGATTGCGAGCGGATCGCGAGAGCCTGCCGCTCCTGCTGCACCTGGCATCTACGCCAGGGCAGCAAGGGCAGCAAGGGCATGCCAGTGCAATGGGGTGTCTGCGGTGACCACCGAACTCTCATCCTGAACCGGGGGTTCAGGTGGGCGAGGGCAGCCAGGCGTTGGGTTCATCTGACGCGAGATGATCACGCTCACCCGGCAATTACCAAGCCCGAGCTCGTTGAGCATTGGTTCAAGGAAATATAAAGCCCGGCAGCACCGCAGACGAAGCCATTGTAGGCCGTGCGCGGCAAGAAGACGCGAAAAGCCTGACACCGATCCGCGCCTAAGACCATGCGGCCCGCGTCGCGCAGTGCTTCATCCGTCAAAACAGGCGGCCGTCCCCGCCCAGCGCTTCATCAAGCCGGCCCACCAGTGCGCGCAAACGCTGTTCATCCGTCTCGGGCAACGACAGCTCTTGTGGTGAGGCGCTTGCGACATCCATGGCGGCTGGGGTTGCATTGCGCTGGGCCGATCGGGCAGCCAGATCGGCAACATCCCGGTCTGCAATTTCGAAGGCAAGATTCAGGGCAGCCAGCACCGCAATGCGTTCGCGCGCGCGCACTTTGCCTGCGTCCCGGATCTTGATCATGGCCGTGTCCACCCGCTCCACCGCGTCCAGCAGACGGCCCTCGTGGCCTTCCGGGCAGGACAGCAAGTAGCTTTGCTGCAGGATCTGCACCTCAATCTGCTTCATTGGGGCTCCTTGGTGGCTGGGGCTGCGGCGGGCAACCGTTCCAGCAGGGCATCAACGCGCGCACGCGCCGCGCTCAGGCGTGACTTGAGCGAGTCGCGCTCCTGCATGAGCGATGCCACCTGGTTGGCCAGCAACCCATTGGTGCGTTGCAATTCGGCGTGGCGCAGCAGCAGGCGTTCGACGCGCTCGGTGATCTGGTCTGTGGTTGACGGTGTTGCCATACAGCCCTCGATTGTAGGGTTGCGGCGCCGCGTGGGACGTAAAATCCGAGTGTTGGTGCTCGCGGTGTGGTTCACATGCCGCAGTTCAACGGGAAGCAGGAAGGCAGCGCCGCGACACGGCATGCCCAGCCTGCGCTGCCCCCGCAACGGTCAGCGGACGAATCGTTTTTTGATTCTCTCTCCATCCATACGCCACTGGGTGCCCTGAACAAGCACTTGGGAAGGCATTGGGGGGTGTTCCGCCAGCCCGGATACCGGCCAACACGGTGGTTGCGCGTGCCTCACTCAGTCAGGCGCGTGTGGCCGTATCACCCATTTGCTGGCGGGGAGGCCGGCGCGGGTTGCTTGCTGACGTCTATTTTCATGAAACCATGTTCCCCTCGTGCGCGCTTGTCCGCGCCCTTGTCCCGTGTGGCTGCGGTGCTCGCTGCGGTCGGCTGTTGTGCTGCATCCGCCCAGGATGCATTGACGACGCCCGTGCTGCTCGCGCAAAACCTGCGTGTCCCTTCGCTGGCTGAGACCGTGGTGGCCGCATCGCGGACCCCGCAGCCGCTGGCCGACCTGGTGGCTGATATCTCCATCGTCGACCGCGAAATGATCGAAAGCAGTGGCGCCACGGGCCTGGCCGACGTGCTGGCCCGCCTGCCCGGGGTGGAGTTCTCGCGCAATGGCGGCCCGGGCAGCAGCACCAGCGTGTTTTTGCGCGGTGCCGAAACCCGTTTCACAGCGGTTTACATCGATGGCGTGCGGATCGACTCGCAGGCGACTGGCGGCGCGCCGTGGGACGCCATCCCTTTGGGCCTGATCGATCGCATCGAGGTGCTGCGCGGCCCCGCTGGGGCGGTTTACGGCTCGGACGCTCTGGGTGGCGTGGTCCAGATATTCACCAAGCGCGGTGAAGGCGGTGTGGCACCCTTCATCAGCCTGGGCCTGGGGAGCCACCGCACCAGCAAGCTGCAAGCCGGTGTCAGCGGTGCGACGGGTGCGGTCGACTACGCGGTGGGACTGGCGCGCGAGGACAGCACGGGATTCAATGCCCGACCCATCGCCTCGCAGAATCCGGATCGCGACGGTTACCGCACCACGGCCGCACACGCGCGTCTGGGCCTGCAGCTTGATGCCGTGCACCGCCTGGAGGGAACGCTGATGGCCAGCGACAGCAACAGTGGCTACGACAACGGCCTGGGCAACGATGACCGCAGTCTGCACGCCATGCACGCGCTTGGCTTGAACTGGCTGGCGCAGTGGAGCAGTGCCTACAAGACGCGCTTGTCCATCACTGACTCGCGCGACGAATACGAGACGCGGCCTTCGCCATACCGCAGTGAAACGCGCCTGCGCGGGTACCTGTTTCAGAACGAATGGCGCCAGGGCCCGCACCTGGTGAGCGCCGCGCTGGAGCGGCGAGAGGACCGCCTGGACAGCGCGCCCATCGACCGCATGCGCTCGCAGGACGCGCTGGCGCTGGGCTATGGCTTCAACGCGCACGGGCACACCGTGCAGCTCAATGTGCGCCACGATTCCGACAGCGAGTTCGGCGGCAAGAGCACGGGCAGCGCAGCGTACGGCTACGCCATCACGCCGCAGTGGCGGGCCACCGCGTCGATTGGCACGGGCTTTCGCGCCCCCACCCTGTACCAGCGCTTCAGCGAATACGGCCTGGCCACGCTGCGGCCTGAAAGCAGCCGCAATGCCGAGCTGGCGCTGCGCTACGCCCAGGGTGCCAGCAGCTTTTCCGCCACGCTGTTTCGCAACCGCGTGCACGACCTGATCTCGTTTGCCAGCGCGGGCACCTGCGCATCGCCCTACGGCTGCTTTGCCAACACGGCGCGAGCCGAATACAAGGGTGTGACGTTTGCGGGAACGCATCGCATCGGCAGCGTGCAACTGCACGGGTCGCTGGATTTGCAGCGCCCACGCGACCTGGACACCGGCAAGCAACTGGCCCGTCGTGCGCGCCATCACGCCACGCTGGGGGCAGACACCCGGGTGGATGCCTGGACTGTTGGCGCGCAGGTCCAGGCCTCCGGTCGCCGCTTCGACAATGCTGCAAACACTGCGGTGCTGGGCAGCTATACGCTGGTCAACCTCTATGCCAGCACCCGTATTGCACGCGACTACACGCTGCTGGCGCGCATCGACAACCTGGCTGACAAGGACTACCAGCTGGCGCGCAACTACGCCACCGCAGGTCGCACCTTCTATGTGGGTGTGAAATGGGCGCCCCAGTGACCCTGGCCGCGACAGCCGCCCCGGCCCGCCTGCGTCCGCGTCGCGTGCGCCGCGTGCGGGCGTTCGGGTGCGGGCCTGGTTGTCCGGGCCCGCGCATCGCCCGGTGGGTGACGCCGCTGCTTGGCGAGGCGATGGATGTAAAGCAAAAAAGGGCACTTGCGCGCGACGGGACTACGCAGTTAGCTACTGTTTTAATAGCAACTGAGCAAGCCTTGGGCGCTGCTCTTGCGGTGGGTCACGAAATCGGTCTTGGCCCATCCCCAGGGCGCGTGCAGTGCGGGCGCATGGCGATGCCCGGGGCTTTGCGCCACCAGCCGGTGGCACAGGGGTGTTCGCGCGTCACCCGCAGGGCAGTCGGGCTGCCGCTGACAGAACCCACGCCATGAAACCAACCCCTGTGCGCCGCATTGTGTGGGTGATCGCCATCGTGGTGGGGCGGGGCCGGGGGCTGGCAGCGAGGGCGCAGGCCACGCCCGCGCCAGCGCTGCCGGTTGCCAGCGACCGCGCACCGCTGGCCGTGAAAGTTACCGACGACCGGGGCCGCGTGGTCACGCTCCCGGGCCCGCCACGGCGCGTCGTGAGCCTGCTGCCCTCGCTGACCGAGACGGTGTGCGCGCTCGACCAGTGCCACCGCCTGGTGGGTGTGGACCGCCATTCCAACTGGCCGCAGGCGGTGTCCCGGTTGCCACAGTTGGGTGCCGGGCTGGAGCCGAATATCGAGGCCATCGTGGCGCTGCAGCCCGATGTGGTGCTGGTGGCCACATCATCGCGGGCAACAGCCCGGCTGGAGTCGCTGGGCGTGGCGGTGGTGGCGCTGGAACCCACGAGCCACGCCGACGTGCAGCGTGTGATGGGCATCGTTGGCGAGGTCCTGGCCGTGCCCGACGCCCAGCGCGTCTGGCGCCAGGTCGATGCCGCCGTGCAGGCGGCCGCGCAATCCGTGCCACCGGCGGCCCGTGGCGCGCGCGTGTATTTCGAGGTCGGTAGCGGGCTGTACGGTGCGGGCGCGTCGTCGTTCATTGGCGAGACGCTGGCGCGCCTGGGTGCCCGCAACATCCTGCCCGCGTCGCTGGGCCCGTTTCCTAAGCTCAATCCTGAATTTGTGGTGCGCGCCGACCCTGACCTCATCATGTTGGGCGAGCGCAGCATGGGCAGCCTGCCCGAGCGGCCGGGGTGGAGCCGCCTGCGGGCTGTGCGCGAGCAGCGGCTGTGCGTTTTCGGGCCGGACGAAGCCGACATGCTGGTGCGCCCCGGCCCCCGTATGGCCGAGGGGGCTCGCATCATGGCGCGCTGCCTGGCCAGCACGGCCACGCCCGCTGCCAGGGCACCTGTGGCGGTGCGCCCATGACCACATCCGCAGCGCAACGCGGCCGCTGGCTGGCGGCACTGCTGCTGCTGGCCAGCGCGCTGCTGGTGGCCCTGGGCACCGCCGTGGGCAGCGTGGGGCTGGAGAGCCTGTGGCCCGCGCTGTGGGGCAGCGACACCCGCCCCGCCGACCCGGCCGCGCGCGCCCTGGCCTGGCAAATCGTGTGGGACATCCGCCTGCCGCGCACCGTGGGCGCCTGGTGCGCCGGGGCTCTGCTGGGGCTGGCGGGGGCCATGGCGCAGGGCCTGTTTCGCAATCCATTGGCCGAGCCGTACCTGCTGGGCCGCGCCTCGGGCGCATCGCGGGGTGTGGCCAGCGCTCTGGTGCGGTTGGGCGGCGGCCTGGGCATGGCGGGCAGTGCCAACGGCACGGCCGCGGCGCTGGTGTTCTCGGGCCACTGGCTGGCGCGCCTGGGTATCACCGGGGCCGCGTTTGTCGGGGCCGTGCTGGCCGTGCTGCTCACACTGGCACTGGCGGGTGGCGTGCAGCACACCCTGCGCCTGCTGCTGGCGGGCGTGATCGTGGGCGTGGTGCTGGGTGCGTGCACCTCGCTCATCCTCCTGCTGTCGCCCGCTTCGCTTCAGGCCATGCAGGCTTTTTTGCTGGGTTCCACCGCTTTCGTCGGCTGGACGTCCTGCCTGCTGATGGCTGCGGGTTGGCTGCTGTGCGTGGTGGTGGCCTGGGCGCTGTCGCGGGTGCTCGACGGTTTGGCGCTGGGCGAGCACACCGCCCGCAGCCTGGGCCTGCCGCTGGCTCCGCTGCGCGCGGCGCTGGGGGGGGAGCTGGCCCGGGCCACGGGCACGGCGGTGGCCCAGACCGGGCTCCTCGCTTTTGTCGGTCTGGCGGCGCCCCACCTGGTGCGCGGCGTCGTCAAGGTGCCGCATGGCCGCCTGATGGGGCTTGCCAGCCTGATGGGTGCGGTGT